>SABF01000113.1 GCA_009929095.1 Erysipelotrichia bacterium | reverse complement strand
CCAGTACAGTGCCCACTCCGGCTGTGCCGCCAAGGATTACACCCAAAATCAAGAAGATGCCGTCAGTGCCCCAGCGGATCAAATGATAGCTTTGAGTATGAAACAGTTTCCCCAGCGAGAAGATGAAGGCATCGTAGCCGCTGTAACCAACACCGGCAGCCTGAGTTACTGCAATGCCAAAGGTATAAATCAGAAAGCCCAGGATCAATAGAATTATCCGAGCTGCAATTGGCAATGCGCCGATATGCATCAGTCCTACCAGATCTATGCCGAACGATATGGTGATAACGGTAGCCAGTGTGATCAGACTGACGTTCTTCCTATCCAGAAGCAGTGCAACGCCAATTTCTGTAATGTTCAGAATGGCATTTGCCTGACCGAGACGAAGACTGCCCGCCACCGCGATGCCGTCGGACAGTACCGACATCGGATCCATGCCAAGATCAGACAGATTGCATACACCAATTCCAATCCCGAATATAATACTGCCGCAGATCAGAATCAGTGCCCGTTTCAGATAAGTCTGTTTATTAGCCGATTCTTTCATTCTGTCCCTCTGATATCCTTAAAATCTTTCGGTGCTGCCGGAAAGCTGATCATTCTGTAACTGCCGCTGTCATATGCAAATTTTGTGATTCCGCCATTGGGCACAATGAATTTGCCCGGTTTGGCAAATCCTGTGCGGTATGCTTTGGTATCAACATCAAGCAGGTGCTGAAGCACATGAAGGATATAAAGACCGTGCGTAACAATCAGAACAATATCCCCATCTCTGCATTCATCGAGTATCCTCTCGAATGTGCGATCAATTCTCGCATTGATCATTTCGATGTTTTCTCCACCGATTTCATCAAACGAATCGTCAATCTTCCGTCTCTTGATTTCATCTATGTGATCCACTGCAATTTCGCCATCCAGCAAACCAAAGTCAAATTCCTTCAGTCCTTTGGTTTCATGCAGTATCACATTATGCCGCATGCAGATGAGTTCGGCAGTATCTCTTGCCCGCTCGCTGGTTGAGGTATAAGCCCTGGTAAAGGGAATCTCTCTCAGAGCGATTGATGCCGCTTCACCATCTTGAATGCCCTTCCTGGTCAGCGGAGAATCACAGGTTCCCTGCATCCTTCCGGAAATATTGAATTGGGTCTCACCATGCCGTACCATGTAGAATGTAATATGCTTCATATCAGTGTCAGCGCCTCCTTCAGATCATGAATCATTCTGCATCTGTCTGTATCAGTTCTATTCTTTTGCTCTATCAGAACAGCATTTCTGCCAACAGCAGAAGTCCCTTTGATATCCGAAGCAGGAGAACAACCGTTCGTCAGTATCTCTATCACGGGAATACCTACTGTATGCAGTGCCGTTCTTGACAGTTTCTTATACTGCGCAGATACCCGAATCATATTACTGCATACCAGCCCGCCTGCCTGCTTTCCACAGCACTGAAGAAGTATCTTTGCATAGCTGAAGGCAAGGGCGAATTTCCAGCATCCTGGATTAAGTTTAACGGGGGCCTCTTGAGCATCGTTCATATGGTCTTCTTCCTCTGCCATTTTCCGAGACAGTTCCATGATTTTATTCTCACTCAAAAAGGATGCTTCACAGCTGTTCTGTTTCAGCACCCTGAGATTTTCAAACCGCCATTCAGCCGCCGGCTCTGTATCTTTAAGTCTGCTGCTTGCATCCTGCTGAATCATCTGTTCCAGATCGCTTTGGTCTTCTTCCGCAATCGTTTCCGCATGATCCAGAAATACTGCTTTGATCATTTCCACACTCCTTACGGCCGTTCATAATTGTACCACAGGGAGATATGACATGCGGCAAAGCCAAAGTTTGATAAAGGAGACTTCAGAAGAAAGAGATAACTATCTGAGTCACTGCTCTGCATTAAAGACGTAATGATCCAGACGCGATAAGGCTTCCATAACTTTGGCATGAGGCAGAGCAAGATTCATTCGGATGCCATATTCGCCATGAAACGGGCGGCCGTCCTGCCAGATTACACCGACTTCCACACCTTTTCTTAGAAGTTCATCCATTGTAACATCATGTTCCATACACCACTCTCTGCAGTCAAGAAACAGCATGTATGTTCCCTCCGGTTTAGCTAGAGATACACCTGCAAAGTGTTCTCTGATGTAGGCATATGCGTCTGCAGCATTCTGTGAGAGTACCTGTCTCAGTTCATTCACCCACTCAGATCCTTCTTCCTGATAGGCACCGATCAGTGCATGCATGGAAAGCACATTCATAGAATTATAATGGGTAGTAGACGATTCCTTGTCCATGCGCTCTCTGATCCAATCATTGTAAACAATGTGGTATGCTCCGATCAGTCCAGCCAGATTGAAGGTCTTGCTTGGTGCGTAGAACGCAGCGACATGATCATGTGCCCAGGCATTAACGGACTGCGTCGGAATATGCCTGTGATCATCCAGTATCAGATCAGACCATATTTCATCCGATACCACATAGACCTGATGCTTCTCAAAGAGTTCAAGAGCCTTAGCCAGTTCCTCTCCGGTCCATACTCTGCCGCAGGGATTATGCGGACTGCAGATAATAGCCGCATGTATATGATTCTCAATGATTTTCTTTTCCATATCAGCGTAATCCATACGCCAGATTCCATTTTCATCCTGAACCAGCGGCGAACCAACCAGATGAAAGCCTTTGCCAGCCAAAGCATGAGTGAACCCAACATAAGTCGGTACATGGACCAGAATATTATCACCTTCGGAACAGAACACATTCATGGCTGTGATCACTCCGCCCAGAACACCATTCTCATAGCCGATGTGCTTTGCCTCAAGTTCTTCAACTCCATTTCGATTATTCTGCCATCTGATGATGGAATGATAGTATTCATCTGAAGGCTTAAAATACCCATAAGCCGGATGCTGAATGCGTCTGGCGATTGCCTCTGTGATTGTCGGGCAGGTTGGAAAGTTCATATCTGCCACCCACATTGGAATCCGATCGAATCCTTCCCTGGTATCGCCGCCCGGTGCATGATCTACGGCTATAGAATCCTTTCCCCGGCGATCCATGATACTGGTGAAATCATATTTAAATGTCATGGTATATTCCTCGATTTCTATTTTATGTTCAGAATTATACGTCAATATCAGTCTGGTGACTGATATTTTTTGATAAAAAAGGAGTGTTCCCGCTGGGAAACACTCCTGCATTTCATGGAACTGTTATTCTCTGCCGCTATCAGAATCATCTGGAGCGTTTTTGCTGGCTTCTGCCTTGAGTCTTGCGGCTTCGTCAAGCTTCGCTTCTTCCGCTTCAGCTTCGGCACGGGCGATTTCATCCGGAAGCCTTATCGCTGTCGCAGCCTCATAAGCGGCATTGCGCTCACGACGCTCTTCCTTCAGTTCAGCAGCCTTGGCAATAATTCTGCGAGTAGTCTCGCGGTCAAAACAGCTGCGGCCGGTTCCGGCTGGAATCAGCTTACCGATAATAACGTTTTCCTTGAGGCCTGAGAGATTATCAACCTTGCCCTTAACAGCAGCGTCGGTCAATACTCTTGTGGTCTCCTGGAAGGAAGTAGCTGACAGGAATGAATCCGTTTCAACAGCAGCCTTGGAAATACCAAGCAGAATCGGATTGAACTGCGTCGGAGTCTTGCCCTCATCCAGCAGTTCGCTGTTGAGTTCGTTGGCTTTGGCAATGGACATGGTCTGTCCTTCGCTCATGCCGGAATCTCCGCCATCCGTAAGGATGACTTTGCGCAGCATCTGTCGGATCATTACTTCCAGATGCTTATCAGAGATATCAATGGACTGTGCGGAATATACCTTCTTGACTTCCTTCAGGATATATTCTTCAACTGCCTTGACTCCGGCAACTCCAAGGAGTTCCTTCGGAGCAATCTGTCCTTCTGTCATCGGCTGGCCGGCAGTTACTCTGGTACCGACTTTAGCACCGGCAAGCGGCGGCTGTGTCAGATCGCACTTATGCTCGATTGATTCCTTTTCACCGGTAACTGTAATGACAGCACCTGTGCTTGATGTTTCAATATCAGTGATTTCGCCGTCGATCTTGGCAATGACGGTAACTCTCTTAGGTGTACGTGCTTCGAACAGTTCCTCAACACGCGGAAGACCCTGAGTGATATCGCCGGCCTTGTTGGCAAGTTCATCAGTAATATAGCTGTTTTCATCAACGATGACTTCACCGGTCTTTGGATCAGTGATTGCCTGCTGCGTGTAACGGCCGACAATTCTATCAAAGAAATTTTCAATGACGGAGTTGTCATTCTCATCGCGCAGTTCACTGACGAGGTATCCCTTGTCAGTTCCGCAGTCGTCTTCATTGACGATTACTTCATGAGCGACATCGACCAGACGTCTTGTCAGATATCCTGATTCAGATGTCTTTAGAGCAGTATCGGTCAGACCTTTACGTACACCATGGGTGGAAATAAAGAACTCTGATACGCTCATGCCTTCACGGAAGCAGGAGTAGATAGGAACTTCAATGATGGACGGCTGATAATCCTTGCGGGACTTTGACTGCGTCGGACGGGCCATAAGTCCGCGCATGCCGGCAAGCTGGGTAAAGTGATTCTTGTTACCACGGGCACCGGATACGGCCATCATGTTAATTGGGTTCATACGCGGAAGAGATGCCATCAGCATATCACCAACATGGTTCTTGACTTCATCCCAGAGCTGGGAGAATGCACGTTCCCATTCCTGAGGGGTTAACAGACCTCTGTCACGCAGTGCATTGTACTGATCTGCACGCTTCATGCCTTCGTTGATCATTTCCTGTTTGTGCGGAGCGACAGAGATGTCACTCAGGGCAACAGTCATGCCGGCAAGAGTGGAATACAGATAGCCCATGTCCTTCAAGGAGTCAAGGATATCACTGGTTCCATTTGTCTTATAGCGCTCGAATACTGCGGCAATCAGATTGCCGAGATCCTTCTTCTTGAATTCAGGCTGAATCTTGCGGGATGCAAATTCCTTCTTGATGTCTGTTCCCATCGGTACGAAATCCACATCCAGAGTCGTTTTCATAGCTTCTGGAGTAAAGATATTCATATATGGGAAGTCAGCCGGGAATACCCCGTTGAAGATAACCTTGCCTACTGTAGTCAGCAGGTAGGATTCATTCATCTTCTTCGAGAAATCATCCTTCTTCAGGGTATAGCCAGGCAGCGCGATGCGGGAATGCAGATGCACCTCGCCTACCTGATAAGCCATGATCACTTCATCCGGATTCTTAAAGACATGTCCTTCGTTGTCACCATAGCGGCGCCATTTCGCAGCTTCATTCGGAAGACCGAGCTTCTCAAGTGCGTCAGCCTTGCTGTAGAACTCCTGTGCTGTCTCTTCCATGTTCAGATAGAAGTTTCCAAGTACAAGGTCCTGTCCAGGGGTAACGATCGGTTTGCCGTCTTTCGGACCGAGGATGTTATTGGCACCGAGCATCAGTACCTCTGTCTCAGCTCTCGCCATTTCAGACAGCGGCAGATGGACTGCCATCTGGTCACCATCGAAGTCAGCGTTGAAGGCCGGGCAGACCAGCGGATGGACACGGATTGCATGTCCTTCTACCAGTTTCGGGAAGAATGACTGAATGCCAAGACGGTGCAGGGTTGGTGCACGGTTCAGGAA
>SABF01000005.1 GCA_009929095.1 Erysipelotrichia bacterium | reverse complement strand
TCCCGTATCAGCGCTGCTGTCTGCCGAAGATGATGCGGCGGCTGCCGAACTGCATCCAGCCATTGCCAGCACTGCACTGAATACTAATATCGGAATCTCTTTTCTCATGTGTCCTCTATATCTCCTTTACGTATTCAGCATAGGCAGACTTCCTTAACACAGAGTAAAGAGCAGGTGAATTTTTGGTGATTAATTCCTGTACTCATTGTTCACGATATGTTTATAATACAGGCGAAAGAAGATAATGCAGATGAACAATGCGCTGATCGTGACAAAGTCACAGGCGAAAGAACTGATACAGAAATATGGTTCTCCGCTGTATGTATACGATGAAAAGATTCTTAGAAAAAGATGCCATGAACTGAAGCACCTCATTGGTTATCCGCATTATGCACCATGCTATTCCGCCAAAGCCAACTCGAATACTGAACTTCTTCGGATCATTCATGAAGAAGGCTTTAGGGCAGATGCCATGTCACCGGGAGAAATCTTCCTCGATCTCAATGCCGGATTCAATCCAGAAGAGATCACTTTTTACAGCAACAATGTCTCTCAAGAAGAGATGCTGTCAGCTGTCCGGCAGAATATTTCCGTATGCCTTGATTCATTGGATCAGCTGGATGCTTTTGGCTGTGCGGCACCGCATCACGATGCTGCAATCCGCATCAATCCAGGCATTGGCGATGGACATCATCAGAAAGTGATTACCGGAGGACATACTAAATTCGGCATCTCTCTGACTCAGCTGGATGAAGTCGATTTCATTGCCAGAAAGCATGACCTGCATATCACCGGCATCTGCAGCCATATCGGATCCTTATTTCTGGACCCTTCTGTATATCTGAAAGCTGCCGAGATCCTGTTTCGTGAATCAAAGCGATTCACTGAACTGAAATTCATAGATCTTGGCGGCGGCTTTGGTGTCCCTTATCACGGTGAAGCTCGACTCGATCTTCCGGCAATGGGTACCGCTCTGGATCAGATCATTGAAGACGCCCATCTTTCGCCAATTGAGATTCGCACTGAGCCTGGCAGATATCTTGTTGCAGAATGCGGCCAGCTGCTTGGAACTGTCAATGCGGTCAAGCATTATCTTGATACAGAATATATTGGCACTGATATCGGATTCAATGTGCTGATGCGGCCAGTTCTATATGATGCATGGCATGAAATTGTCAGCTATTCTGATTCAAACGAGAAAGAACTCGTCACTGTGACCGGCAATATCTGTGAGAGCGGGGATATTCTTGGCAAAGAAAGATACCTCGCCAAAACACAGCGAGGAGATCTGATCGGGATTCTGAATGCTGGCGCTTATGGATACTCCATGGCTTCTAGCTACAATGGCAGACTGCGGCCGGCTGAAGTACTCATCAGCGACAATCAAACCAGACTGATTCGAAGAAGAGAAACTATCGCTGATTTACTGCGTCTGTTCTGATTCCGATTATTTCTCTTTCGCGATATCCACCCAGCCAGCCGGTATCGACAGTTCTTCCAGCTGAGCCAAGGTCAGCATAACTGCACTGTGATCATCCCCGCATGCAGGATATACTGTGTCATAGTTCTTAAGGCTTTTATCAAGATATACTTTTACACCGGCATTGCGTCCAAACGGGCATACTCCGCCCGGTGCGTGACCGGTTATGCTTTCTACTTCAAACGAGGGAATCATCTTTGCCTTGGTATGAAATACTGCTTTGAACTTTGCGTTGTCGACTCGGCTCAGTCCGGACATTACAATCAAAACAGGCTCTTTTTCCAGCAAGAATCCAAGTGTCTTGGCAATATGATCCGGTTTACAGCCGATCGCTTCTGCGGCCAGCACCACCGTGGCACTGCTTTCCTTCAGTATGATAATGTGATTTTCATACCCTTTTCTCTTTAGGTATTCTGAAGCTTTCTGAAATGACATAACGGCCTCCTTCCATATGATTGTGTACAGTGTACTGCATATTGCCAGCATGAACACATTCATTTTCTGACTGGCTGTGTTAGAATCTCAGTAACCAACAAGGAGCGTCATAACTATGGAACTCAGTTCAGCAGCGATCATCGCAGTCATTATTATTGCGCTAGCTTTGTATCAGACCTGGAATAAGAAGCAGAAGATGAAGGAACGTGTCGAAAACGGCAATGAAGAATATCATGTGCCCCTCAGCCCTGATGTCCAGCATATTTACTATGATGAATATGATAAGGAAATCAAACGCCAGAAAGAAAAAGAAGAACGGGACAAAGCACAGGCAGAGCAGGAGGCTCTGGATGAAGCAGAATTCCAGAAGAACCGCAATAAATCACAGGCAGAAAGCATGCCGCCTGTACACTCAGAAAACAACGAGAATCAATAAACATAAAGCCGCATCTGAGCAATAGCTCAAATGCGGCTTGCTATATCTGTCATGCCGACAGAAGATTCCTTCCATCTTCTTCAGTCTTTACCGTTCAGCAGGTTTTGTATCCTCTTGAGAATAATGCTGAAACCCTGACAAACTGCAGAAAAATTCAATATGATGGTGATGACGCAGAGGATTGCGAGAATAATGATGATGACCTGTTTCATGTGAATTGCCTCCTCAGGTGCTTCTTCATTATCATAATTCTTTTTGCCGGATTATGTGTTTTTTTGTTTCTGGTCAAGTATGAGAAGCTCATAGTTCTCTGCATACATCTCAGTCAGCCCTAATTCAACCGGAGCTGTTGCCCATATCTGCAGACAGCCTATAAACATCGCCATGGAGCTCTTCATCAAACTTTTTGGAGTAACATCACTGCGGACTTCCCCGAGTGCTTGAGCGCGCTCATACATGGATCTTAGCATATCCATGTACGGATTGGGCTTATGCTTTCTGTCTTTGCAGTCCGCTTCCAGCGATTCAGCTCTGGAAAGATTGGCCATCATCGCTTTTTTCATAACTTCCTTGCCCAATGTTTCTGCATCATTTGTCAGTGTCCGCCACACATAGCGCAGCTGCTCTAAAGGATCGGAAATTGCCAT
Source organism: Erysipelotrichia bacterium (assembly GCA_009929095.1). GTDB lineage: Bacteria > Bacillota_I > Bacilli_A > Erysipelotrichales > Erysipelotrichaceae > Bulleidia. The sequence goes on along the minus strand of SABF01000005.1, from coordinate 24,121 downwards.
AATTTTGATGAGTTCCTCTTCTGACATTGAAAGCATAACCCGGAACAGATCCATGATCAGTTCCTCTTTACTTGCAAAATGATAATAGAATGTATTTTTCGAAATTCCTGATGCATTGCATATCTCATTGATTGTCACTGCATCGTAGCCATTCTTCTGAAACAGTGCCAGTGCCTTCTTTCGGATTTCGCTCTTCTTTTCTGATTCGTCTTCCAGTCTCATGCCAGTCCCCTTTATTGCTATCACTCGATTTATACCACACTTATGAAACAATGGCAACACGCAGATATTACTCTGTTTACATACTTGTAGTACCGTGGTAATATAGCAATGCAAATTTGCTGAGGAGGAAATTGAATGCTGAAAGCATTGCGATATTTAAAACCTTTCTGGCTTTCCGTCATTGCGATTATTTGTTTGGTTTTCGGCCAGGTTCAGTGTGAGCTGGCACTGCCGGATTACATGTCAAATATTATGACGTACGGAATTCAGTATGGCGGTATCACTTCATCTACACCTACCGCTCTGAGATCATCTACGTTTGAACACATGAAACTCTTTATGTCAGAAGAGGATCAGTCTATTCTGGAATCCAGTTATTCCAGAATCTCCATGGGAGATGAATCCTATCTTGCCAAATATCCAGAAGCAGCGAATCAAGATATTTATGTTGTAAACGATCCAAAGGCCGATCTTTCTGGACTGACCGAGAAACCATTTCTGATCGTATCTATGCTGTCACAGAAGGATATGCTTGATCAGATGGGACTGAGCAGTGAGGATCAGCTGTATGCTTCTCTTGCCGCTCAGCCAAAGATGACCGAGCAGATTCAATCAAGTGCAGAAGAAAAGATCGCAGGCTATACTGACGCAAATCTGGAAGCTGCTGAAATCATGCTGCTGAAGAACGAGTATTCTGCTCTCGGCATGAATGCCGATGCAATGCAGTCTTCCTACCTCTGGCAGGAAGGCGGCTGGATGCTGCTGATTACCCTCCTCGGTTCCCTGTGTGCCGCCGCTGCTGCCTACCTTTCCAGCCGCACGGCTACCGGAGCCTGCCGCAATATGCGTGCAGATGTATTCAAAAAAGTCGAATCTTTCTCTTCTGAAGAATTCTCTCATTTTTCAACAGCTTCGCTGATAACCCGTACGACCAACGATATTCAGCAGGTACAGCAGGTATTGACCATGCTGCTGAGGATTGTGCTGTTTGCACCGTTCATGGGATTTACCGCCCTGTTGAAAGTCATCCGCTATCCAAGTATGGTCGGACTGCTTGGATGGGTACTCCTGATCATCTTTGCATTGCTGATGATTACATTCAGTGTGACACTGCCAAAATTCAAGATTATTCAGAAGCTGGTCGACAGACTGAACCTGGTAACCCGCGAACAGCTCTCCGGTATGCTTGTTATCCGTGCCTTCAATAACCAGAAGACTGAGGAGAAACGCTTTGATGGCGTCAACACAGATATTACCAAGGTTAACATCTTCGTTAACAGAGCAATGGCATCCATTATGCCGGTCATGCAGTTTCTGATGAGCGGAATTTCCATTCTGATCATCTGGTTTGGTGCTAAGCAGATTGATCTTGGTGCCATGCAGATTGGTGAGATGATGGCTTTTCTGCAGTATTCCATGCAGGTGCTGATTTCCTTCATGGTGATTGCCATGATCTTCATCATGATCCCCAGATCCTCTGTATCTGCGCAGCGTATATTTCAGGTGCTTGAAACAGATCCAACAATTGTGGATTCAAAGAATCCGAAATCACTTCCGGCTGGTAACCGCACCATTACATTCGATGATGTATGCTTCAAATACCCGAATGCTGAAGAGAATGTTCTGGAGCATATATCCTTTCATGCCGATCCAGGTGAGACTGTTGCCTTTATCGGGTCTACCGGATCCGGCAAATCCACGCTGATCAATCTGATCCCGAGATTCTTCGATGTGACCTGCGGTTCGATCAGATACGGCGATGTGGATATTCACGATGTAACAATGAAGGACCTTAGAAGCCGCATCGGCTATGTGCCGCAGAAAGGTGTGCTCTTCTCCGGAACAATTGAATCCAATCTGAAGTATGCCGATGAAAATGCCTCTGATGCTGTAATAGAAAATGCACTGGACGTTTCACAGTCAAAGGAATTTGTTGACCAGATGCCGGATGGCGTCAAGGAGAAGATTTCCGAAGGCGGTTCAAACGTATCCGGCGGTCAGAAACAAAGACTGTCCATTGCCCGTGCGCTGACCAAGAATGCACAGATCTATATCTTCGATGATACCTTCAGTGCACTGGACTATAAGACAGACGCACAGCTTCGTGAAGCACTGGCTGGAATGATTGCAAAAACACATTCGACCGTATTCATTGTTGCTCAGCGCATCAGCTCAATCATGCACGCAGACAGGATCATCGTTCTTGATCAAGGTCGTATCGCAGGGATTGGAACTCATGATGAACTAATTAAAAACTGCAGAGTATATCAGGAAATAGCATATTCACAGCTGAGCAGAGAGGAGCTGAAACAGGCATGACACAGCGTAAGAACAGCCCTCAGAAAATGGGAGGTTTCGGCCGCGGCCCTCACGGCATGGCGGCAGGTGAAAAAGCCAAGGATTTCAAGGGCACCATTGGTAAACTGATCCGCTACATGAAACCCTACTATATCTCATTGATATTCATCATCATATTTGCAGTTGCATCAACAATATTCAATATTGTCGGGCCAAAGATACTTGGCACTGCCACAACCAAACTGGCAGAAGGACTGGTAGCAAAATATTCCAACACCGGCGGAATTGACTTTGACAGCATTCTGGCAATCCTTGTAAAGCTAGGAACAATCTATGTACTCGCTATGCTGTTTAATTATTTTCAGGGCTGGATGATGGCTGGCATCACGCAAAAGATTACCTATCGTCTCCGCAAGGAAATTGCCGAAAAAATTAATCGTCTGCCTCTGTCCTACTTTGACAGACAGACTCATGGCGAAGTACTCTCACGCGTCACCAATGATGTTGATACCGTATCACAGTCCCTGAATCAGTCCGTACAGCAGGTATTTACTTCCGTCGTAACTATTTTTGGAATCCTGATCATGATGCTGTCAATTTCCTGGCAGCTCACACTGATGGCGCTCATTGTAGTGCCTCTGTCAGGGCTGGCAGCCGCAGCTGTTGTAAAGAATTCTCAAAAATACTTTACAGCACAGCAGACTACTCTAGGCAATGTGAATGGCCACATTGAAGAAATGTATGGCGGTCATATTGTCATGAAAGCGTTCAACGGCGAAGAGAAATCAATTGCTCGATTCAGTGAATTGAATGACAGTCTGTACTCATCCGCTTGGAAAGCACAGTTCATGTCCGGCATCATGCAGCCAATTACCAGTCTCCTGGGCAATGTAGGCTATGTCGGATGCTGTGTGCTTGGCGGATATCTTGCTCTGCACGACGGACTGCCTATTGGTGATATTCAGGCATTCATTCAATATGTCAGAAATTTCAACCAGCCAATTACGCAGACTGCGCAGATTATGAATGTTTTGCAGTCTACTGCAGCTTCTGCAGAACGTGTGTTTGAATTTTTGGATGAACCGGAAGAATCCAGCGATAGTGTTAACCCGATATCGATCCGCGATGAACAGGGCAATCTGACAATCAGGGGAGATGTGGCATTCGAGAATGTTCACTTCGGATACAGTCCTGATAAGATTATCATCAGTGACTTCAGTGCAATTGTAAAAGCAGGACAGCAGGTAGCTATCGTCGGACCGACCGGAGCCGGCAAGACAACCATTGTCAAGCTGCTGATGCGCTTCTATGAACTCAACAGCGGCACTATCTATATCGATGGCATTGATACAGCACAGCTTACCAGAGATGATCTGCGAGACTGCTTTGGAATGGTGCTTCAGGATGCATGGCTGCTCACCGGTACCATCATGGATAACATCCGCTATGGAAGAACTGATGCAACGGATGAAGAAGTCATGAAAGCTGCGGATCAGGCTTACGTGGATCACTTCATTCGCACTCTTGAAAATGGCTATCAGACAGAGATCAATGAAGAATCAACAAATATATCGCAGGGACAGAAACAGCTTCTGACAATTGCACGTGCATTCCTCAGTGATCCAAAGATCCTGATCCTTGATGAAGCCACTTCTTCCGTTGATACCCGAACGGAGATTCTGATTCAGAAAGGCATGGAGAATCTGATGAAAGGCCGTACGTCCTTCGTCATTGCACACCGTCTGTCCACAATTAAAAATGCTGATCTGATCTTAGTTATGGATCACGGTGACATTGTAGAAGTAGGCAGTCATGAACAGCTGCTTGTCAAAAATGGATTTTATGCCAAACTGTACAACAGTCAGTTTGAAGAAGCAGAATCATAAAATATTTCAGAAGTCTGGGCAGAATTGTCCCGGCTTCTGTTTTTTTTATCCTGTGTCATATTCAGCCCTTCGATATACAGAGAGAAGAATGATCTATTCTTTCCCGGCCCTGATCTTGATTCCTGCAGAACAGCATCCGCCTCAGTGACTCCAGCATACACATTCCGCATCAATCCATCATGTATATTCTCAGTCGCTGTTCCTATTGATAAATGCTTGTTTCAACAAGCATCTATTCGCTGTTGGCAAATCTGCTAAAATAGTAGCAAGCAGAAAGCAGGTACCTTAATGAAATTTAAACAGCCAGTAAATTATGACCCTGTTCTCTCCGTACGCGACACGCAGGAAGCCATTAAGTATATCCGTGATACATTCCAGCGTGAATTCGGCAGAGAGCTTGGACTTTCCCGTATCAGCGCACCCCTATTTGTCACAAAAAAGAGCGGTTTAAACGACAATCTAAATGGAATCGAACGTCCTGTTTCATTTGATATACAGGAACTGCCGGAAGACCGAATTGAAGTTGTACAGTCGCTGGCAAAATGGAAACGCTTTGCATTGAAGAAATACGGCTTTCACGTACACGAAGGTCTATATACCAACATGAACGCCATTCGCAGAGATGAATTGCTGGATAATCTGCATTCTATCTATGTAGACCAATGGGACTGGGAAAAGGTGATTGATAAGAAAGAGCGTACTGAAAAGACACTTGAGGATACGGTCAGAATTATCTTCAAAGTCATCAAGCATATGGAACACGAAGTCTGGTATAAATATCCGGAAGCAGTATGTCATCTGGCTGATGATGTATTCTTTATTGACTCCCAGGAACTGGAAGACATGTATCCAAATCTCAGTCCCAAAGAACGCGAAAACATCATTGTCAAAGAAAATAAGTGTGTCTTTATCAAGCATATCGGCTGGCCTATGAATCACTCCGGCAAACCGCATGATGGCAGAGCACCCGACTATGATGACTGGAATCTGAACGGGGATCTGCTGTTCTATCTGCCGGCACTGGACTGTGCTCTTGAAATCTCCAGCATGGGCATCCGGGTAGATGAAAATTCCATCGTATCTCAATGCAGGGCATCGCATTGTGAAGGCAGACTTACTCTTCCTTATTACAGGATGATTCTGAATAGAGAACTGCCCTACACCATCGGCGGCGGCATCGGTCAGTCCAGACTATGTATGCTGCTGCTGAACAAAGCACATGTAGGTGAAGTGCAGGCTTCCATCTGGCCGGACGAGATGACAGAAATCTGCAGCAAAAATAATATCCCGCTCCTCTAGTGGCACAAGGCACCTCGATGAACGCTGCCAGCATCCAATTTATCAGAATATTGATTCGAAACGAAAAAGACCGTCACCGGTCTTTTTTTATGTCTGGTTATTTCTGAGCTTCTCTCATTACCCGCTCAACGTTCTGATAGGCAATCTGCTCAATCTCTGCTTCCGTGAATCCCTGTTTCTTCATCTCATCAAACAGAAGATACATCTTATCCGAGCCGTCAATTTCAAGATTGCCGCTGATGCCGTCAAGATCAGACCCCAGCGCTGCTGTGTTGATGCCGCCTACCTGCACCATATGCTTCAGATGCACAGCCATAAGCCGGGCACTGGAATCCTTGCATTCGACGTCTTCATTCAGAAATGCCGGGCAGAAGTTAACTCCGGTAATGCCGCCGTGATCTGCCAGCACTCTGATCTGATCATCAGTCAGATTGCGCTGATGCGGTGACAGGCTCCGGCAGTTGGAATGAGTAGCAATAAACGGTCTGTCAGACAGGGATGCCACATCATAGAAGCCACCTTCAGATAAATGTGATACGTCGACCAGGATGCCGAGTTCCTGCATATACTTCACAGCATCTCGGCCAAATTCTGTTAAACCATGATTCATAATTTCAGGATCCAAGGAATTTGGATAGCCAATGCAATTGATTCCATTCCACGTCAATGAACAGGCTCTGACTCCCATATCATAGAGCTTCCTGATATTGTCCAGGCTGCCATCCACTGCGCGGCTGTCTTCGATTGTGAATATAGCAGACATCAGACCAGCCTTATCATTTGCATCAATGTCATCTGCGCTGTATGCCATAGCAATCAGGTCTCTGTGTGAATCAACATTGTCCGTCAGGCATTTGTGCAGAGTCTCTATATATTCCCAGTCAGACAGTTTTTCCCCGGCAGCCTGATCCCACATCTTCTCAACCGGCATAAATGCCGCAAAGAACTGAGCCTTCTGTCCCGCCTCTTTCATCTTCTTCAAAGAGATGGAGGTGAAGTCGTTATCATAAAGATTCATAGCTGATGGATCATGAAACAGAAGACTCATCAGAGTATCGCAATGCATATCTATGTATTTCATACGTTTTTCAGATCCTTTCCGAGCACATGCACGAATGCATTCATAATACCATTGTCAAGGATATCTGTCGTCACCCAGTCAGCAGATTTTTTCACAGCATCCTGAGCATTCCCCATTGCAATTCCGGTTCCGCAGAATTCTATCATTGGAATATCATTCTCACTGTCACCAATTGCCACAGTATCCTTTAATTCCACATGCTCATTCTGCATCACATGCTGAATGCCGGTCGCCTTGGAAATCCTTCCGTCGGTAATCTCCGCAATATGATTGATATTCTCAGGATCACGCATTGTGATAATCAGATGATACGGTGAGGGAAGTTCTTTCCTGATCACCTCAAACATCTTCTCATCACCGGTATAAAAGCATAGTTTATAGATCGGATCATCTTCGTGCTGATCCGTCTCCGGATAGAAACCGTTGTCCATTGCCCTGCGCTTCAGTTCCCTGCGATCCGTTTCTCCAGCCCCAAAATACCGCAGTGCGCTTTCATAGCCGGAAGAATTGCTGTATGCCCCGGCACTGCCTTCACTCGTATATCCAAGTTCATATTTATCCAGAATCTTCTTGATTTTCTCAATGTCTTTTTTAGCTACTGGATGATCATAGATTCTATGGCCGCCGGAATAAATCATTGTTCCTGCACCGAATATATATCCATCGGTTGGATAATCAAGATATCTTCCGCATTCCCCAAGCAGTCTGCCTGTGCATAGATATATCTTGGCACCATGTTCCCGCGCTTCGTTCACTGCTGCCAATGCAGTTGCCGGAACACCGTTGATGACCGGACTGAACAGAGTCCCATCGATATCCAGAAAGAAGTATTTGCTCATTGATGTACACCTCCTCAAAGAAATACGCATGCACATTATAACGTATAAAAGAGAAAAGACCCTCGCCTGGGTCTCTTCTCTATTTTATAGGGGATAGAATCTTCTGATTACTGTCAAAGGGGGGACAGTTTGAATCAGAGCAGATATTATCTGTCTGCTCTATAAATATAATCAAAGTATTACGCCAAAATATGGCAAAATTGTGGTAAATTATGTGATAGAGAAGTATTTGACAGAAACGAGGCTTTGCCTTTATTTATTCAGTTCATCAAGTATTATAATTGTCATAGTCTGAATGATACATTTCAGCAAACCTCGGGGGAGACAGAATCAACATGAAAGATTACACGCCAAACGGGCTCACTGGTGAACAGTGGTCTAGGCTGGTCAGTGATTTTGACCAGAACCAATCTACCGTTAATGATTACCGAAAAGTTCTAAATCAGCTTCACTCTTTTGAATCTCTGAATATTCTGACAATGACCAGAGAACAGGCAGAAGATTATTTTATGCACTTGGATCAGCGTGTTGCTGAAGGGTCTCTTAAGGATACGACCGCACATCGCTATAAAGCGACGCTCAGGAGCCTTGGATGCCGCATAGAGCAGCAAAACCTGGTGCCAGACTATGTCAATCCATTCCACGGACTTGTACAGCATGAGCAGCGAAATCGCTCTGTCTATACAAATGACAGTTTTGCAGATCCGGAACTGATTCAGAAAATCCGGTCTGTATGTGAAAATAATCCCTGCGGTTCAATCCTAATCCATTTTCTGATGGATATGGGACTGTCGCCGAACCAGATCTCTGCACTCAAAGTATCTGATTTTCACATGGAAGACCATCATCTGACTGTAGATTCAGAATCTGACTTTCTAGAAAAATGCAGTGATCCCTGGTACAAGTCGCCAATGTATCTGCAAGGGCTGCCGATTACCTATATAAAGGCATCCAAAACAAACATCACCTGGCGTTATACCGGAACTTTTTGTTTCAACGATGACTATATGGAAATTCTGCGCCGCCGCACTCCTACACTGGGAATAAATCGTGATACGCGACTGTACTTTCATACGCCGCGTCATCTGCCTTGTTCCTACAGAACAATCCATCATTTGATTCGGGAATTTGAGAAAACAGCCGGTATCGGCAATGACATCACACCTATGCAGCTATCGATATATGGTTCCATCTGCTGCAGCATGCAGCTTCAGGGAATTGAAATTCCTGGTGTAAAACCGATTGGGATTTGGAAAGATCGTCTGCCGACACCGCGCGATATTCAGATACAGTCAATCGCCAGCCAGCTTGGATCTGACGCATTGAATCATGCTGTTGGTTTATAATAATTCACCAAAAAGAATCTTTCGCTGATGCGTCAGATTCTTTTTACATGCATACCATTCTGTCAGTCATCATTGGCTGATTCAATCGGCACAGAAGCAATACGCTGCAGCTTACGCTTCAGTCCTTCAGAGCCGCATCCAGTACTGACTTGATTCCTGCCTTGATGTCGCTATAGGACTGTCCAAAATGCGCCTGAAACATCAGCTGATCATCGATGTACAGAGCCGGATTGGCCTGATAATCATATTTTGATGAGATTTCCGGATGTTCATTTTCTTCTATATAGTCATACTTGATTGATGCATATTCTGGATGTTCCTGCTTAAGCTCTTCATAAGCACGTTCTCCTTTGACACAGTACGGGCAGCCGTTCATATAAAACCAGAGTATCTTTTTCATAAGCTATATAACCCTCCTGAAACCATCATATGCAATCTGTGTCAGTTCTTCTATCATTTTGCCCATAAAAAAACACGCAGAGACATCTCCGCATGTTTTTACAGTTCTATTATTCAACTGTTACTTTAACGCCCGGGCCCATGGTTGTTGATACAGTGACACTCTTCATGAATGCACCCTTGACGGTATTCGGACGAATACGAACCAGCTGATCATACAGAGCCTTGAAGTTCTGTGCAAGCTGTTCATCAGTGAAGGAAGCCTTGCCGATGAGAACATTCAGATTTCCATCCTTGTCCACACGGTATTCAACTTTACCCTTCTTAATCTCGTCAATTGCATCTGCGACATTCGGTGTAACTGTTCCGGTTTTTGGGTTTGGCATCAGACCCTTAGGTCCGAGAATTTTACCAAGTTTACCAAGCTTGCCCATCATATCAGGAGTAGCAACAATGACATCAAAGTCAAACCAGCCGCCCTTGATCTTCTCGAGAAGATCGTCGCCGCCGACATAGTCAGCACCGGCATTCTTTGCTTCGTCTTCCTTAGCACCCTGTGTGATGACGAGAACTTTCTGAGTCTTGCCAGTTCCATTGGGAAGAACCATAGCACCGCGGATATTCTGATCTGCCTGACGCGGATCAACATTCAGCAAGAAGCTTGCTTCTACTGAAGAATCAAACTTTGTTGTGCTTGTCTTCTTGGCAAGTGCAACTGCTTCTGCATACGGATAGGTCTTAGAATGATCGACCAGGGCAAGAGCTGCCTTATATTTCTTTCCAGCCATAATTACTTGTCCTCCTCCATTCCTTCAACTGTAATGCCCATGTTGCGAGCTGTGCCGGCAACAATACGCATTGCGGCTTCAACGTCATTAGCGTTGAGATCTGGCATTTTATATGCAGCGATCTCTTTCAGCTGATCTTTAGTGATCTTGCCGGCCTTGACGGTTTTCGGAGTTCCGGAAGCCTTCTCAATTCCAGCAGCCTTCTTCAGAAGAACAGCCGCCGGAGTTGTCTTGATGATGAAGTCAAATGTCTTGTCTTCATACGCTGTGATGATGACTGGGACGATATCACCTTTGCGGTCCTTCGTCTTGTCGTTGAAATCCGTGCAGAATTTCGGCATGTTTATGCCAGCAGATGCGAGAGCCGGTCCCGGTTTCGCGCCGCCTGCAGGGAACTGAAGCTTGCAGATCTTAGCAACTTTCTTTGCCATGTGGCTTTACCTCCTTATTGATATAGCCAACATGCAGTGGTAATCGGATGAGCTGCTCATCCTCCCACGCATGAATCGCACATAAAAGCATGTGCTTTACTATTCTACGCTGATCAAAAACAGCAGTCAATACAGAGTTATGATTCCCTGATGCATTAGCTGGATTCGTCTAGTCCGATATTTTCGGCTTTTTCCCTGAATCATGTCCGCTTATATCGCAGACTTCAATCTCCTCGATTGCAGTCGTGACGATTATTGCGTCCATTTCTTTCTTCAGGATATTGCTGCGGATACGAACCCATTTCCAGGAACCTTCTCTGCTGATATGCCTTAGTTCAATTGGGGACTTCTGTGCCAGCGTATATTTCCTAAGTTCTCTGCTGTGATTCTGCAGCATCTGATTCACATCTTCCGGATGAAGTGCTTTGGTAAAATCAGTCCCAAACGCTTCCTCATATTCCTTTCTGGTATAGCCAAACTGAGAGGCAGCCCGATCGTTGAAATAAATAATCTCAGCTCGATTGTCTTTGATTTTCAGGGTCTGAATACAGCAGGGAACATTATTCAAAACCGAGGTTCTCATTGTGATCAATTCTTTATTGGCATTCATCAGTTTCATAAACTCAGTCATGTTCTGAATGGAGACATAAAGAATATATCGGCCTGCATTGCCGACCAGAAATCGGAAACTGTTTCGGACAAAGTATGCTTCCTGTCCCTTTTTGAACGGTTTGGATACTGTGATGCAGCTGGTCTCTTGGTTTGTCCTGATCGCCTCCTGTATAGCATTCAGATAAGCGAGTCGGGACGGACCTTCCAGGCGATCAAGAATATGCATGCGCTCCTTTGCATATTCCAGCGGATCTGCTCCAATCTCTTCATAGAATTTATCATTCAATCTCAGTGCTTCAACCCTGACACCGTCATACTCAATAATTGCCGCACCGCCAACAAAACTATTAAACAGCATTGTTGCCTGAGTAGATGCCGAAAGATAATCCTCAGCACCTTTAACCCCGGAGAAATAATCCCCGATATACTTGCGTTCAATCGGAATATTCTCAATGAACCGGCTGAACTCATCTGCCGGCATTGGCTTTGCATAGAAATAACCCTGCAGATAGAAGCAGCCTACACTTTTGAGGTAATCTGCCTGCCGCCGTGTTTCCACACCTTCCGCGATTACCGGAAGCTGCAGCCAGTTGGTCATACGGATAACGGAAGTAAGAATACTGCCGGAACGATTATCCTCTGTACTGCCTTCCAAAAACTTCATATCCAATTTGAGCACATCGACCGGAACATCTTTAAGAAAATTCAAAGAGGAGTAGCCGGATCCAAAATCATCCATCTCTACAATGAATCCTTCTTTCTGCAGATCCATAACCGTCTTTACCAGAAGATCATGTTCCTGAATATAAGCAGATTCTGTTACTTCGCAATGGAGCAGCTTATGATCAATCTGATACTTTTCAGTCAGTCCGACAAAGGTTTCTGTCACTTCCATAGTACTGATATCACGTCTTGAGATATTGACTGAAATCGGAACTGGATTCATGCCTTTATCAATCCAGCATCTCAGCATCCGGCAGGCCTCTTCCCACATGTAAGCATCCATTCTGGTAATAAAGCCATTGTGCTCAAAAATAGGAATGAATTGGGCCGGACTGATCTTACCTTTGGTCGGATGAATCCATCTGACCAGGGCTTCTGCGCCATGAATGGTATTTTGAGCATAGTTGCATTGCGGCTGCAGATATAGCTTGAACTGGCCGGTCTTCAGAGCTGTTTCCATATCATCCGATATTTCCTGCTCTTCCACAAGCTGCTTGCGCATGCTTTCCTTGTAGTAGCCAATGCGCTGTTCATAATTTTCCTTAACTGAACGCAGCGCCAGCATCGCCCGGTCAATCATCAGAACTGCATCCATGGATGGATCTTCAATTTCATAGATGCCGATACGGCTGATCAGATCAAAGCCTTCAAATCCATTGTCCGTTATTCTCAGCAGCTTCTGTTCAATGTGTCTTCTCTTTATTACGCTTGATCTGCCGCACAGGCCAAAATGATCTGATTCCACCCAGCCGCAGATCAGATCATCCGATTCCAGCTGCTGATACTGCTGTCCTACATATTTCAGAAACCGGTCCCCGGCATCCGTCCCGCATCGATCATTCAGCATTCTGAAGTGATCTACATCCCAGAGAATCAGAACATAGTCGTCTGCCGGCTGTGTCTGAATCATTTCCGCAGTGCGGAAACAGAATGTCTGTCGATTCAGAATCCCGGTTTTGGGATCTATTTCTGACTCCAGCAATCTCTGTTCCAGGAGTCTGGTATGCTCCATTTCTGTAATTGCCAATCCTCTTTGTACAATATTGCGAACCTTGTGAATCATAATCTGAGAATTGAACGGCTTGACGATAACATCAACTGCTCCGACATCCAAAGCCTTCATATAACTGTCGGTATCATCGGCTCCAGTCACAACAATAACCGGGATAGCACGCAGTATTTCATCCTGCATCATCTGTTTCAGGACGCCATAGCCATCAAGTCTGGGCATCATCAGATCCAGAATGACTGCCGAAATCTGTTCAAGACTGTGAAGTTTTTCCAGAGCTTCAATTCCATCGCAGGCTTCTTCCACCTGATATTCATCAGAAAAAATCGTGCTAACTAGAGCTCGATTGATTTCTGAATCATCAGCAATCAAAATGGCCGGACGGCTGTTTGTCTTTTTTATATTCACATTGCACCAATCTTTTCAAGTGTACCCTTAAGCACGGCAGCTGCTCGTTCTTTAGTATAACATCCATGAACAAATTTGCGGTTATAACAAAGACAAGAATTGCTCTATTTCCTTTATATTCTATACCCCAGAGATGATTAGCAGATTCATTGTCACACATTGCAGGCATTCAAATTTCTAATTCATCGTAAATAAGTATGCTTTTGGCTTCTTCTCGGCTGTCTGCCTTGAGCAATGAATTTGGATCACAGCAATCAAGACAGTATATTCGGCGGTTCTGCAGCGTTCCTGTCTTCATTTCTGCAGTGCTAAAGCAGTTCGGCTGTCTTTTGTCTTACCCATGGATTATCAGTCCTGAACTTTCCTCTGCCTGGCGTACATCGAAAAGCGCTTCGTCCGGCTTCTTTCAGATTCCATCCTGTGATCATCATTTCTCCATTTGAATGATGATCACAGGATATTGCCCCTGCTTGATGCACCAGATAAAAACATCCGCCTTTGATATGACGGATGTATTACTTATTTCTGCGGATCTTATCCCGCATAGTCCGACTGATTCGCATCGCCACAATTGTACTGGCAGCACCATAACAGATAGCGAATCCAGCCTTGGTTTCATAAACTCTGATCGATCCCAGTGCCTTGAGTTTGCCGGCATTGATTTTAGTGGGATCATACAGATTCAGCACCAGTCGGCTGCAGGAAGAATGGGTCATCTTGATGTTCTCAATTCCGCCGACCGCCTCAATTGTCCCTTCAGTGAGTCTCTGTTTCCCGCCGGTATTAAAGAGATCCAGTGCCAGATGTCTGAAGTACAGTCTTGTGACGAGGAAGTAAATGACGAACGTTATGGCACCAACTGCCGCAATTGACAGCAGAGTATTCTGCAGAGACGAATATTTGAAATAACTGAGATACTCCAGCAAAGTGCCGGGCATCGCCGTCAGCACAGATGTGCCGGTGTAGTTATAGCCAAGATATACGCGCATTGCCTGAAACAGTCCATAGAGAAGTCCAGTAAAGCCAACATGGAATAAAAACAGCAGCGGTGAAAGAAACAGCAGCATTAGTTCAACCGGCAGCAGAGATCCGGACAGTATGGACATTGCCGTCACCAATATATAGAAGAGTCTAAGTCTTCTGCGTTCAATCAAATCAGTCTCAATCGAATACATTCCCCAGAGCAGCCCTGGAATCGCAAAGAGATTCAGAACATAGTATGGTGTTATAAACCTTCCAGCCATGCCATTCAGAGTGCCGGAAGACAGCTGTGCAGTCCAAATATTGACATCACCAGCCGCATTGAAACCCACCAGGTTGACCCAGGAACCGCCGCTTGCAGTATACCAGAACGGGGTGCGAATCATTGCGCCAAGATTAAATACGCCAAGAAACCGATCGAGCATGCCATAGATTGCAAGATTAACCGGATTAGTGGTATCCGCTTCAATAAATTCCACAACTCTGCCAATCCCCTTCATAAAGTACGGCCAGATCAGAGATACCAGAAAACCGGCGGCTGCACTGAAGATCACCGTGCGGATTACGCACCAGACATCTTTAGAAATAAAAGAGAAGAAACTGTACTCATTGTGCTTTCTGGTCCGACTGTACATGCTCAGTACAATCAGGCTGACTAGAAAAGTAGATAACAAGCCTGTCTGCAGCGGATAGTGCACGCCTGTTTTCACGGAAGAAACAAGCGATGTGCTGAAGGAAATTCCCAGCAGAGAACTGAATGCTGTTCCCGGCAGAGCAGAATTGCCTGAAGACAGATACATGGTCATAACAAGATATGTAACATATCCTGCCAGTGCTGACAGCACACTTGTAGCACTGCCGGCTTTGCGAGTTACAATGCGGATCAGAAACAGCAGCGGAAAATTGACGATGAGAAATGTACCGATGCGCATCATCGCTTCCGCAAGAATGAGAATGCCATCGCCGCGCACTGTATAGAATGCTGAAAATACCGGATTAACCAGCAGATTGCCAATTCCCAGCATAGCAACGGCAAAAAACAGCACGCCAATTGGGAAGAATAATATTTCGTATAGAGAATGCCAATTGCGCATTGATAACCTCTCTTGAATTACGTGATTAATTTTAGCATTTTTAGGCTGATGTCACAAACATTAGAACAGTGTGGTCAGTCTTTCAAAGTAAGAAATATGTCTGCCTTTCAGCATATGAACACGTATTTTCGTGCATTTCCTGACACTGACAAATGTTTCTCCAGCCAGCTGAAATACATCAGAATCCGCACCAAGAAGTGCACCAGAAAAATCATCTGACCGGAATTCCAATATTACATCATCCTTCATCACAAATGGTGCACCAAGCGACCGATACTTATTGTGATGAATTCCAGAAATTTCAGTCAGTTCAATGAGCGGCAGTCCCTCCTGAAGCACTGCTCCGCCAAGTGATCTGTTGTAGGCAGTAGAACCCAGCTGAGTGGCCACGCACATGCCGGTACCGCGGAAGTCTTCAAAGAATTCTCCATTCACCAGTATATGCATGGACTGAGTCCTGGCAGCGTTCTCAATTCTGATCTCATTAATCGCATGATAAACATGATGATCACTGCAGGCTTCGAGCAGCGGGTACGTTACTTCTTCCATTTCCCCAGATAGAAATGTCTCCAGAAATACTGCATAGTCCTTATCCTGATAGTCCGTATAGAACCCCAGCGTTCCGGTATGAATGCCATAGAACTTAACATCATTCAGCTGTTCCAGATATTTATGGACGGCATAGATAAACGTACCATCGCCGCCAATCACAAATACAGTATGCGGCTTCTCACTGTTTTCGACATATCCCTGTGCCATCAGATCCCGTTTCAGTTTTGTTTCAATCTCTGACGATATATCATCCGGTCTCGCTACAATTGCAAATGGCGCCATAATCCGTATCCCCTGTTCTTTTCTCAAGTATACAACAGAACATCACAGCCCGCAGTTCAGCCAGAGAAAAGAGCAGATCTCCGCCATTGAGATTCTTCTCTGTTTCAAAGAATCTTCGTTATTGTCCTATTCAAGGATTATTTCCATTGCCGAATGCACCCCCTCAGACAGTCTTTCTATTGAAGAAGTTTATTCAGCGAGTCGGGCTCTCACCTGACATTGTGTCAGCTTACGCTGCCGAGCAGTGCGGAAGGAACAGTCAAACAATCGCTGAGCATGTCTTTTTGAATAAACTCTGAATTTGTTCAGTTCTTTAAATGTAATTTATGTTCATTGCCAAGGACAGTACGATTCATTCGTCTTCACCTGCCTAAATAAAAGTCTCCCGCATCGCTGCAGGAGGCTTTCTGTACTTTGATTTCTCAGAATGTAATTTCCTTGGACTTTGATACTTTCATAAACAGAAGCAGAGAGATAATGGTTGTAATCGTCAGGATTGTTGCATATGCGGCTGCTACACCATAGCTGCCTCTTGTGACATTGGTATAGATTGCAAGAGTCAGGGTGATAGTCTTCAGGTTATAGAGGATGATTGCCGTGGACAGCTCCGTGATGATTGTAATCCAGGACAGGATTGCACCGGAGAGAATGCCATTGGACATCATCGGAACCGTAATCTTGAAGAATGCATGCAGCTTGCTGGATCCCAGTGATATCGCAGCTTCTTCAATCGTCAGTGGAATCTGCTGCAGAACCGCAACAGAAGAACGTATCGTATAAGGAATTCTTCGTATCACCAATGCAATGACCATGATGACGACAGTTCCGGTCAGCACGATCGGCTGACGGTTGAAGGCAATAACCAAGGCGATACCGACAACGGATCCAGGAATAATATATGGAACCATGGACAGGGTATCAATCGTATCATTTGCTTTGTTCGGCCTTCTGACAACCAGATACGCAATCAGTATGGCCAGTACAACGACAATGGCAAGTGCTTCAAGACCAATGATGAATGTATTGGGAATTGCTCTGCCGCCATCTGCGAGTGCCTTGGCATAGCTGTCCAGAGAATATCCAGGAACAAACAGTTTGCCGGATGTTTTCTGGAATGAGGTATAGATGACATAGATCTGCGGTGAGAAAGAGATGAATACCACCAGCCAGCAGAACAGCTGCATCAGTACATTCTTCCAGCCATGAATCTGTTTCCGTTCTACCGGATGCAGCGCACTCATGGTGAACTGGAATTTATTGTTGGCAACACGCTGAATCAGGAAGATCACTGTTGTGATCATAATGGCAATGACGGATACAGCAGCACCGAAGTTGTGATTGGTTCCAACTTCAGAGAAATATGCGTTATAGATGATCACCGGGAAGGTTCGATATCCTTCGCCAATAAGCAGAGGTGTACCGAAGTCAGCGAATGCACGCATGAATACCAGCAGGGTTGCGGCAAGTATCGTAGGCATACACAGCGGAATGACCACAGTGAAGAATCTCTTCACACCAGAGCACCCCATGTTCTCGCTCGCTTCAAGCAGCGAGTTATCCACATTCTTCAATGCACCGCATACATATAGGAATACAAGCGGAAACAGCTGCAGTGCCTGTACCAGCACAATGCCCTTGAACCCGTAGATGCTTCCGATGGTATAGCCGGTGACCGCCCTGATCAGATTCGTTACCAGTCCGTTTCTTCCTAGCAGCAGTATCCAGGCATATGCACCAATAAACGGTGCTGACATGGAGCAGAGAATAATCAGCACCTGCAGCACAGTCTTGCCTTTTATTTCATACATTGTGTAGAAGTAGGCCAGAGGAACACCTATTACCAGGGAAATGATGGTAACGGTAAGACTCACTTCAATCGAGTTCAGAATTGTCTTAGTGTAGTAAGTCTTGGCAAAGAACTGTCCGAAATACTCAAAGGTGATTCTCCCGTCTACCCAGATGGAAGACCACAGCAGAGTAATCAGCGGATAGATCAGAAACAGCGCATAGACCGCCAGGATAGAGAATGAAATTACTTTCCAGACATCAAAGCGTCGGTGTTCTTTTACAGCTGCGGCAGTCATGATGCATCACTCTTCTTCAGCCGGTCCATGTCATTTACGACACCGCTGACCAGGTTCTTGTCTCCAGCTTCATTGAAGAGGTTGATCTTCTCTGCTTTGACGGAGAGGTATACTTCTGTGCCTTTCGGCAGAATATTGTCAATCAGAGATTCCTGAATGATAATCGCCTTTTCGCCATCTTCAAAGTGAACAAAGTAAGTCGTGTTCAGACCCAGGAATACCGAATCATCAATGACAGCTTTTGCGCCAAACGTATTGTCTGTATTGACGACCAGTTCTTCCGGTCTAATTGATACACTTACCAGCTGCTCTCTGGTCTCTTCCGGCAGAAGATTCGGCATTTCTATTTCATAGCCAGTCTTCAAAAGCAGATATGCTTTGCCATCTCTGATCTTCAGCTGTGCCTTCATGATGTTAGTGCGGCCGATGAAATTGGCTACAAACAGATTGGCCGGTCTCTGATAAAGATTCTTTGGCGTTCCGATCTGCTGAATATCGCCGTGGTTCATGACTGCAATACGGTCACTGACTGCCATGGCTTCTTCCTGATCATGTGTAACATATACGGTAGTAATGCCTACCGAATTCTGAATCTGCTTAATAACGGATCTCATTTCCACTCTGAGCTTGGCGTCCAGATTGGAAAGCGGTTCATCCATCAGAAGCACATCCGGAGTAATGGCCAGTGCTCTTGCCAGAGCAACACGCTGCTGCTGGCCGCCGGAGAGTCTGTCCGGCATACGATCTCTGTATTGTTCAATCTGCATCAGCTTCAGGAATTTATCTGTCTGTGCTTTAATTTCTTCTTGCGGCAGCTTTCTGTTCTTCAGGCCGAATGCGACATTCTTTTCCACATTCATGTTTGGGAAAATTGCATAGTTCTGGAACACCATGCCAATATTGCGCTTAGCCGGGTCCATGCTGTTGATTTCTTTATCATTGAAGTAGAATTTTCCGCCTTCAATAGAGTTGAATCCTGCGATCATCCTTAAAAGTGTCGTCTTGCCGCAGCCGGATGGACCAAGGAGGGTGAAGAACTCACCCTCCCTGATATCCAGCGACAAGTCGGAAATGATTGTATTATCGCCATACTTTTTCAATGCATCGACGATTTTGATGTTTACGCTCATAATTCCAGCTCCTTGCTGTATGTGTTATTTTGCTTAATCAGTTGGCGCTTGTGAACATATCAGTCCACTTAGCCTGCCATTCACTCTTGTGCTCTGAGCAGTAATCAATATCTTCATATGCAACATTGATGTCAGAGAACGGGGTCATCAGTTCTGTTGTGTTTGTGATCTTTGTGTTTGCCGGACGTGCGGTTGTTGTAGCAATGGCATTCTGTCCTTCATCAGAGAGCAGGAAGTCAATGAACATCTTTGCATTATCTTCGTTCTGGCATCCCTTGATGACAGCAACACCTGCAGGTAGCCAAACAGCACCTTCAGACGGATAGACAAGCTTCAGATTGGTAGCGCCGGAAACGATCAGATTGACACACGGATCTTCATAGGAAACACCAACAGCATATTCACCATCAGATACGCCCTTATAGATCTTGGAAGAAGAGTCAAGTGTGATGCCATCAAGGTTGCCAATGAACTTTCCAACCCATTCCCAAGCTGCATCATCATACTTTTCCTTGCCCATAACCAGCAGCATGTTTGTCAGCTCTGCCCAGGCACTGGAGGAGTTGGCCGGATCGCCCATGGCAATGTGGCCCTTCAGTTCAGGCTGGAGCAGATCTGCATAGCTTGTGAACTTTTCAGGATCCAGTCCCAGACTGGAATAAATGTCGGTATTGATCAGAAGTGCTGCAGAACCATCCAGGCAATAGTGAGAAATCACGCCGCCATAGTTCTGGTATTCTTCCGGAAGCAGTGCATCATTGCTGGATGTATATTCTGCAAAGTCATCCGGATACTTCAGTAAGTTTGCCGGAGTCATTCCGCCAAAGATAATATCGCCCTGAGGATTTTCTTTCTCAGAATCGATACGAGTCAGCAGGTCTCCTGTACCGCCGGTGATTACATCTACCTTAATTCCGGTTTTTTCTTCAAACAGAGGTACAACTGCGTTGATCAGATCATCTGTATTTGGTGAATAGACAACCAGTTTTCCTCCTGCAGCTGCAGCAGCAGATCCTGAAGCTGCTGTTCCTGAAGCTGCTGCGGTCGAGCCGGAGCTGCATGCGCAGAGTCCGACTGCCATGACAGCCGTCAGGCAGACACTTAAAAACTTCTTCATTATTTCTTTCCTCCTGTGCGGTAATGAACCGCTAACACTTCAATTACTGTAACGCCCTTCCTCGACTCAGTCAATACTTCGTTAATCAAAAAAGAAAACAGGTTCACCTACTGTTTTCTCGTTTCAAATGTATGATAAAAAAGTGTACGCCGATAGTGCTCAGAAGCATTCATACAACAGCTTCTCCGATTATTCAGCTGATTTCATGCTTTGTCTGCAATAATCTATCCACTTTCCTGATTTACCAAAGCTAAACAAGCTCAATCACAGTAAAGAAGACCTGATTTATCAGGTCTTCTCCAACTGAATTATTCAGCTGATTTTTGTGCCTGGCCGCAGTCCGTTGACTTCAACCACGGCAATTTCTTCTTCATTTTTTCCTGCCAGCAGCATGCCCTGGCTTTCCTTGCCGCGGATAACTGCTGATTTCAGGTTGGCAATGACAACAACATATTTGCCGATCATCTGCCCCGGTGTATAGCTCTTGGCTAGCCCAGAGACAATCTGACGTACATCGCCATTTCCAAGATCCACTTTCAGTATCAGAAGCGTATCTGCATCCGGATGCTTCTCACAGGTGACCACACGTCCGACCTTAAGATCCGCTCTTGAGAAATCCTGCACTGTGATCTCCGGCTTCAGGGTATCCTTCTTTTCTTCTTTAGGCATAGACGCAGCGATCCGTTCCTGAATCTTCTCCACCTTGTCCATTGTTTCCTTCTCATCCAGTCTTGCGAACAGGATTTCCGGCTTCTCAGTTACCTTAATGCCATTTTCAAGATTGCCGAACTTCTCCAGCGAAGCAAAATCTCTCTGCTTTGTATTCAGCTGATTCAGAATTCGTTCCGCTGCTGTTGGAAGATACGGACTGAGCAGTACGCCGGCAAAGCGAATTGCCTCAAGCAGGTTGTACAGCACTGCAGCAAGCCTGGATATCTGATCAGGGTCCTTGGCAAGTGCCCATGGCTTATTCTCATCAATATACTTATTGCATTTGGATACAAGTTCCAAAATCTCATCAATGGAATCCGCCACTTTCAGCTCATCCATCTTCTCTCTGATTGTCCGGACTGCATCAAGACATGTTTTCTTCAGCAGTTCATCCGCCGGGTCATCAATGCCCGGATCAGTGACCAGACCATTGAAGTATTTATTCTGCATGGATATTGTCCGGTTGACCAGATTGCCAAGATTATTAGCCAGATCGCTGTTGATCCGGTCAATCATCAGTTCATAAGTAACATGTCCATCCTGGGCAAATGGCATTTCATGAAGCATGATGAATCTAACGGCATCCTGACCAAAGAGTTCTGCCAGATCATCTGCATAGATGACATTTCCCTTTGACTTGGACATCTTGGAATCACCGGTCAGAAGCCAAGGATGACCGAAGATCTGAGTTGGAAGAGGCAGGTCCAGTGCCATTAGCATAATCGGCCAGTAGATTGTATGGAACCGAATGATATCCTTGCCAATCAGATGCAGATCCGCCGGCCAGTACTTCTTGAACGCTTCATCGCTGTTGCCGTCTACATCATAGCCAAGACCGGTAATATAGTTGCTCAGCGCATCTATCCACACATAGACTACATGCTTGGGATCAAAGGGAACCTGTACGCCCCAGGTAAAACTAGTGCGTGATACGCACAGATCCTGCAGACCCGGCTTCAGGAAATTATTCAGCATTTCGTTCTTCCGGCTCTCCGGTTCAATGAAATGAGGATGTTCTTCAATGTACTTGATCAGGCGCGGTGCATATTTGCTCATGCGGAAGAAATAGGCTTCTTCCTTCATTGGTTTTACATCGCTCCCGCAGACCGGGCACTTGTCATCTTCGGTCAGCTGATTCTTAGTATAGAAAGCTTCGCACTCCTGGCAGTACATCCCTTCATAGCTTCCCTTGTAGATATCGCCTTGATCATAGAGCTTCTTGAAGATTTTCTGAACCTGAGCTTCATGGTAGGGATCCGTTGTTCGAATGAACTTATCATAAGATACATTCATGCAGTCAAACTGCTGCTTTACAATACCGGCAATCTCATCCACAAACTGTTTCGGAGACTTGTTCTGAGCCTTTGCCCTTTCTTCTACTTTCTGACCATGTTCATCCGTGCCTGTCTGAAAACGCACATCATATCCTTCCATGCGTTTGTAGCGGGCAATGGAATCAGCCAGCACAATCTCATAAACATTGCCGATATGAGGCTTGCCTGATGTATAGGTAATTGCAGTTGTTATGTAATACGGTTTCTTTTCTGTCATGATTGTTCTATCTCCTTATTTGATGGAAGAAAAAGAAAAACGCCCGGAAAGGACGTCTTGCACGCGGTACCACCTTTATCTTGCCTGACACAGATGAGCATCAGACCCCTTTATGCGTGCTAACGGACGCTGCCGGATTCTGCTCAATGTCACAGAATCAGCTCCAAGACCATGTTCATCCCTTCCTTCGGCAGACTTGCATCAAACATCTGCTTTCTGAATACCCAGAATAGGATTACTCTTCTCTTCTCAGCTTTCTTTATTATTATAGGCATGAACAGGGCGTTTGAAAAGACGTTTTCATCAAATTGCAGTCTTAGGCTGGAAGTCAGATCTCTAGATTGCCTATGTCTGTGATCCGCAGGACATTTCAGGATGATCTGTCCAAGAGGAAGTAGATTTGCCAAATCCGTCAGTAAACTTACCGATGCTCAATTGCAAGTGATTTTACATAGAACCTTTTCATTTTCCAGTAAGCAGAGTTTTTTTGTACTCTGACCTGATTGTCTGCAGCCTTCGTTCTGCACACTCTCTTATCGCTGTATACCTTTTCAGCGAAGAGCAGGTTTCCTGTTTTCAAGGCGCATTTGCTGATCATCAATTGTTTCAATAAAACTCAGTATTGTCATAAAACATTTTTAACATCATAAAATAACTCTTGTGTTATTGGCTAACAGGTGCTAAATTATTGTCAGTGTTCATAAGCTAAGAAGTATTGTGCAAGTCCCAGGCGATGAGTATAATCTATCTAGTGATATGATCACACTAGAATAGGAGATTCATAAAGAACATGGCAACAGGCAAGGTTAAGTGGTTCAACGCAGAGAAGGGTTATGGATTTATCACAGCCGATGATGGCACAGATATCTTCGTACATTTCTCAGCAATCCAGGGCGACGGCTTCAAGACTCTTGATGAAGGTCAGGCTGTAGAGTTTGACGTTACACAGAGCGATCGTGGTCCGCAGGCTTCCAACGTCGTTAAGAAATAATCGAAACGAGCGGAAAACTGAAGAGAGAGACATCCAATGATGTCTCTCTTTTTTTCTGTTTCTTTATCCTCCAGAAAAGAGATGCCGCAGGTACATCGTACCTGATACTGCTGTTTTCACCGCTTATACTTTGCCGTGAATTGAAAAATCCCCGATTTACTGGAATCGTGATATGCCCGGAATCCTTGAACATCAGCTGCAGAATCTTATGCGGCTTCTATACAAATTCAGTATTGAATCCCTCATCCAGTCAGGTATACTTTCAATCGTTTCCGATTATCTGGGAT
>SABF01000492.1 GCA_009929095.1 Erysipelotrichia bacterium | reverse complement strand
CAATATGACCGCTGCCATCCCCAATCAGCCATCCGGTTTTTCCCTTTTCCTGCATCAGGCTGGAAAGCATACCAGTAGTGGTCGTTTTGCCATGACTTCCGGCAATGGCGATCGTATGATATGGTTTCAGAAATTGTCCAACAAATTCATGATACCGATAACATACATCGGTTTTATTTGCTCTGGCTGCAGCAACTTCCGGAAAATCCTCCAGAAAAGCATTGCCAATAATGATAGTTGCGTGATCAGGAATTTGATCCGGATTAAAGCCATACATAGGAATATTATGCTTGCGGAGCTCATCTTCTGTAAAAAAGTGTTTTTCCAGATCAGATCCGCTGACATCGTTTCCAAGATCCTTCAGCATGCAGGCAAGGGCACCCATTCCGGTGCCCTTGATTCCAATAAAATAGTACTTCATCAATCCTGATATCCGTCCGTCTTCGAACTGCGTCTGATATTAGAAAATGGTTGTACATCAGACTTTGAAATCACTGTTGTATTATCAACAAACGGTTCACTGGCCTCATTTTTATCCTCTGACGGATCATCAAAATTAGGGAACAGCGGTACTTCATGTTTCTTTTCATCCGCAGAATATTCTTCATCTCTTATCTTGAGGATATCATCCAGTGAGAAATAAGGTAATTCTTCCTCATTGATTTCTCTGCTTCGGTCGTTTGAAAGATCTTCTGTCATATTGGAACGGGCCACTGTTTTCTGAATGGTTGATGGCGCAGCTTCTTTTGTAAAGCCATAAATCGGTGAGATGATCTTAGACACATTTTCATCATCTTTAGTTGGGACAGCCGCTTTAGCTGTTGTTTGAACTGCACTCAGATCTTTCTCATCAACTCCAAAAATCGGACTGATTACCGGTTGGAACTGATATGCCATCGCTGCAGATTTTTTATTTGTTGTTTTTGCTGCAGGCTTAACTTCTGCCGGCTTCAGACGCTGCTGCGGTTTCGCTGCTTCTGCGCTTGCACTGTCACCTGATATCTCTTCCACTGTAATTCCAAGAGACGGCTTTTGTTTCTCGATTGTATCTTCCAATACAGTAG
>SABF01000491.1 GCA_009929095.1 Erysipelotrichia bacterium | reverse complement strand
GTGCAGAAGATACTGATTACATGAATCTAGTCATGAAGAAGACAATCTGCGGAATGAATATCGAGGTCTATGCTCCAAGCTCTGATTTCGATCAGGTGCTCTATGTCCATTCGCTTTCTCCTGCGGTTCCTGATCTTCGCTGCGCCGCAGTTTCAATCACAGGCGTTGACTGGGACAGCCAGCTTACCCCATGGCCAGCCACCAAGGCTTTCAGAGGCGGACGGAACTTCTCCGGCAATGCTGATGAGCATCTTGCCGCCATAACAGAATCTGTCATTCCAGAAGCGGAGTCCTTTCTAGGCTGCACAGTCAGGCGCAGGATTATTGCAGGCTACTCGCTTGCAGGTCTTTTTGCAGTCTACAGCCTGTTCCGTACTGATGCCTTCAATGCTGCTGCAAGCGGCTCAGGTTCATTCTGGTTCGACGGCTTTGCCGACTTCGCCGAATCTTCGCCTCTTGCCGCCCGCTCGCCGCAGGTCTACCTCTCGCTTGGAAATCTTGAGTCCCGCACTTCGAACACCAGGCTTGCCGCAGTCGGGGACTGCACAGAGCGTGTGAAATCTGCCTTGGAATCGAAAGGCGCTTGTGTGACTTATGAGATGAACCATGGCGGTCATTTTGATGAAGAAGAAGCCCGCATGGAGCGGGCCTATCACTTCATGGGCTGCCTTCTATAGCAGCTTTGAAAAGACATCAAAGTAGCCTTTGATCAGAATTGCTATGATTATAAGCGGCAGAACATATGATATGTAAATCCTGAGAGGCTTGCCGTCCTTGAACTTCATTCCCTTGCCAGTGTTGGCTTCTGCAATGATAATAGGCTTTTTGCTGAAAGGCCATATGGATAGATATGATATTGAAAAAGCTTTTAATAATTTGAATTTTGGTGTTGATGAATCTTAAAAATGCATTTGCACTATAACTTTACGATTCCTTGGCCTGTTATCAAAGTCTATTAAGACTATTTGCTGCCATGTGCCTAATAATAGTGCTCCGTTTGCTATTGGTATAGTTCGACTGCAACCTAATAAAGCGGATCTTACGTGTGCAGCACCGTTACCATC
>SABF01000490.1 GCA_009929095.1 Erysipelotrichia bacterium | reverse complement strand
GTACATACTTCCTGCTTTGTCATAATCTGCTCCTATTCCTCTGACTTTTGTTGCAAGGTCAGCGTTATCATTCTGCCATCATGCTCTCTGGAACTTTCATAGCGGATACCATATTCCAGAAGTAGATTTTCCACGCTGATATTCAATTTTCTGGTCAGAATATTGGGTGCAATATCAAGTTCTGGTAGCAGGAGCAGCAACTCCGATGCTGTGCCTTTCCATTGTGGCTGTTCCTCTGTAACTACTTTGACTATGGAGTCCAGCATAGGATCTGCTGGCTCTTTCCACAATTCTGTTTCTGCCTTGATAAGTTCCCATACACATAACTCCCGATTGAAGTTCAGTTCCAGTCTCTGGTCTTGCTGGTCACGTCCTGCAACTTCCAGAATAGCCTTGTTCTCGGTTCGCTTTTCTTTCTGCATGATGAATGCTCCGTCCGAAGCCCCCAGCAGACCATTTGTCCCCGAAATCATATCGAAGCTGTCAGAGGATTCCATCTTCCTTGTGTGATGCACTACCAGCAGACAGATACCATGCTCGTCACTGAACTTTTTCAGCTTGGTTACAATGTCATAATCGTTGGCATAGCTGAACTTGTCTCCGCCAATTTCTCTGACCTTTTGTAAGGTATCTATGATGATAAGCCTTGCGTCTTTATGCTCTTTTACAAACTGGTTCAGTTCTTCTTCCAATCCCTCATTTAAGTTCTTGGACTTGGTAGCAAAGTAGAAATTATCTGTGCTGTCCATGCCAAACATTCTTGATAAACGCTTTTGAAGCCTTGCATAATCATCTTCCAACGCCAGATACAAAACTGTGCCTTTCTGCACTGGGAAATTCCACAATGGAAGCCCCTTGCTGACGTGATAACCTAACTGTGCCATGAAGAACGATTTGCCTACTTTGGGTGCTCCTACAAAGAGATACGTTCCGTTGTATATCAATCCATCTACAATCGGTATCTTGGGTGGATAAACTGCATCATACAGTTCATCCATTGAGATAGTTTCCAGACCACTCTGCCCAGAATTAACTGGGCTTTTTGTGGCTTGCAGATTGTTTTGTTT
>SABF01000489.1 GCA_009929095.1 Erysipelotrichia bacterium | reverse complement strand
GGGACCACGCTTTGCAAGAATTGACTGCGGAGATCCGCCTGGCCATCCGCAATTCTGAAGCCGCCAGCATCAGCAAAGGCGAAGTAGAAGCGTGGATGAAGAGTTTTATGGGCGATCTGCATTGGAAGATGCACGCTTTTCTGCGTAAAACTGACCTGCAAGAAAAGGGAATGTCCCTCTTTTTGGGGATCCTGTACGATCACGAGCTGTTCTTTGTTCAATATGGCAGGATCTTCTGCAGTCTGTCGGATGGTAAGAAGCTGAGGCATATCGGCAATCAGTATCAGCATCATCAGATGCAGACATTAAGTAAGCTCAATCTTCTCGGCTATGAAGACCGTGACATCAGCACGAAGGTGCAGCGGGTCTTTATCGGCGAAGGGCAACGATTCGTAGTGTTAAGCGGCAACCTCTGCGCCAAAGTGTACGATACGCAGAGCGACTTGAATAGCCTGGATCATTATATCGAAAGCTTCAGCAATGCCGAAAATCCACTGTGGTTGATTCTGGAAGGTAAAAGCCGCCTCATAAAACCCAAGCGTAAACGACCCTCCCGTCTGCAAGTAACATCCTTTATCATTCTGCTGATCACGCTTGGGGCAGTGGTCTATATGATGTTTGGCAATCGTTTTTTGGATCAGTTTTTTCACCGCATCCGCATGACCGTGAAGGGCAATAAAAGCCTGCGGCTGGAGCAGATCCCCAATACTCTTGCCATTGATAGCAAGGATTTTCTGAAGTATATGGAACGCATCGTGAATCTCCCCGCGCGGGACATTGAGCTGCAGATCATCTGGAGCGCCAGCCTGCAATACAGCATCACCGGTGCACCAGTCTTCAGCCTGGATACGATATTCCTGACTGCGGATAACAATCTGATCGCCTTCGATAAAAAGAGTCGGAAACTGAAGTGGAAGAAATACTTCGATGCGCCGATCAGCTCTGTTTTGTACATGGACAACGCCCTGATGGTATGCTTGCAGAGCGATTCCGCCAGCGCTTTCAGCGAAGATGGCACGCTGCTCTGGGAGGCGGATATGACCTGCCCCGCGCAGGCTTCCGTAAATCT
>SABF01000112.1 GCA_009929095.1 Erysipelotrichia bacterium | reverse complement strand
AGTATACTGTTTCTGGGTTGCTTTTGCGAAGGCATTCTTCTATGATATTTACTGAAAAAACGAGGAGGCTACATATGTTGGAAGTTCTTCATCATCCACTAATTACGCACAAATTGACACAAATGCGGCAAAAGCAGACTGGAACCAAGGATTTTCGTGAGAATCTTGATGAAATTGCTGAACTGATGGCATATGAAGTCTGCCGTGATCTGCCGACCCAGCCAATTGAAATTGAAACTCCGATTGGCCCATGCACCGGTTATGAGCTGAGCAAAGAAGTAATCATTGTTCCGATTCTTCGTGCCGGAATTGGCCTGCTGGATGGCATCCGCCGTCTGGTTCCGACTGCTAAAGTCGGATTCATCGGCATGTATCGTGATGAAAAGACACTGGAACCACATGAGTATTTTGCCAAGTTCCCGAAGAACCTGGATCAGTCCGTAGTCATGATTGTTGACCCGATGCTGGCAACCGGCGGCAGTGCAGTTGCAGCAATTGATGCGATCAAGAAGCGCGGGGCAAAGACAATCAAACTGGTATGTCTCGTAGGTGTGCCGGAAGGTGTCAAGGCAGTGCAGAATGCACATCCGGATGTAGATATTTATCTTGCTGCAATGGATGATCATCTGAACGAAGTGGGCTATATTGTACCGGGACTCGGCGATGCCGGCGACCGTATCTTTGGAACTAAATAATCTAGATGGAACTTGCCTCATTTGCAATCCGCTGCCTGATCTATATCATGTGCTTCGGCATCAGTTTCTATGCTATGCAGTCATTTAATTTTGAAAAACTGCTGAAGCCGGGTCATACAAGAGAAGCTCAGATACTGTACTGGCTGATTGTCATAGCTCTGGCATATCTGGTTGGACAGTTTGTGATCAGTTTTCTTTATGCAGTGAAATAACTTATGAGAACGGCACCCTAAAACAGGTGCCGTTCTTCATGGTATAATTTTACGGAATCAAAAAATGGAGATTTTCGAATGAATCTTGTGATTGGCGCTCTGCCATATTTCATACTTCCTCTGGCAATATCCCTGATCCTAGTTCCCCTGTGCAAACAGGTCGGCTTCCGTCTGGGTATTTATGCAGTGGAGAATAAACGAACTATTCATCATGGTAAGATTGTCCGCATTGGCGGCGTGGCTGTCTATATGTCCTTTATGATTTCTCTGGCAGCTCTCTGGTCGATTGACGATACGCTGAATGGAATTGTTATTGGCGGCTCGATTGTATTTCTGGGCGGACTCCTGGATGACATCTATGATCTGAAGCCAAAGCAGAAGCTGCTGTTCCAGGTTGCCGGTGCAATTGCGGCTATGAAGATCGGCGGGCTGGCAGTGGATTCTATTCATATCTTCAATTTAGGCATCACCAATTCCATATTTACCTACGGACTGTCCTTTATCTGGATTGTCGGCATTACAAATGCAATCAATCTGATCGATGGTCTGGATGGTCTGTCCAGCGGAATCTGCATGATTGTCACCCTGACGATCGGTATTTTAGGTTTTTTCATGGGCCGGCGTGATATCTGCATTCTGGCTCTGGTACTGTCCGGTGCCATCCTTGGTTTTCTGCCCTATAATTTCCATCCGGCATCTGTATTTGCCGGCGACTGCTGTGCTCAGTTTATGGGCTTTACAATTGCCTGCATGTCCCTGCTGGGCTTTAAGACAACAGCAATGATCACGCTTGGACTTCCCATCCTGATTCTGTTCATTCCGATCAGTGATACGCTGATTGCCATACTCAGAAGAAAGCTCAAGCATCAGCCGATGTCTCAGGCCGATAAAGGTCATCTTCATCATGTACTGATGATCAAGCTGAAACTTGGCCACAAGCATACCGTTGTGATTCTGTATATTGTCACGGCACTGTTTGCCGGCTCTGCAGTTCTGACGTACTTCAAGCCAGGAGCGGGCATCATCGTGATTCTGATCCTGCTGATCCTGGCGGATATCTTTATTGAGTATACCGGCATGATCAATCCGAAATGGCACCCGATTCTTTCACTGTCAAATCGCCTGATTGGCTGGCCGAACATGGAAGAGGGAGAAGATCCGGTAGATTCTGCATACCTGCTCAGAGAGCAGGAAGAAGAAGCATCCAGGGAATCAGAAGTGACAGATAAGACAAATAATGATAAAACGGAAGAAAGCCAAAAGGACGATTCCAATTCACAAAAAGAGTCGTGAGTATCTTTTGAACGAATAATTTATGAGATAATTTGTGAAACGAGGGCAAGGCTATGAAAAGAAAGACAGTGAATTCTTTTGAAAAGATTCTGGCTGTTGCTGCATCAGCTGCCATGACTGCATCGCTATGCATGCCGATGACAGTATTGGCGGATGAACAGAGTCAGTCTATTCAGGAAGCGCCTTCCGGCGGCATGACTGCTCAGACAGTATCGGGGACAATTGCGCCGGTTGATGGTGCAATCGGGTACACGCTCACCAGCATGGACAGCAATACCGGTCAGTCTATTAACACCGCCTACGGCTCAATCCAAATTGATGACAGCGGGAACTATTCCTATACTGTTGATCCATCCCGACTGCCAGGAAAGGTAAAATGCAGTCTGGACAGCAGCAATGTCCCCTATGTAGATCCGGATGGGCCGATCAGTCATCTGCCATTGCAGGACAGCCCTCTGGTTGATACTGTTTCAGTCAATGCCGTAATCGGCGGAGGCCAAGTGGATGCGGGCAAGATTTCCGTTTCCATTCAGGGTGTCAACTATGCTCCATATGCATTTGGAACACCGGAAACAATGAATGTCAGTGAGGATGGCATAGCAGTTGCGTCAGGCAGTCTGAAAAATGTATTTTCAGACGATGCGGGCTTCAGCAATCTTAAATTCACGGTTAATGGCAGCACTTCTTCCACTGGTACGTTCGGCAAGCTGATCCTTCATACGGATGGCACTTATGAATATGATCTGGATAATGCGGCGGCTCAGCAGATTTCTCCGGCCAGCCCGGTAAACCAGAGTTTTACGATAACAGCAACAGACAAATACGGAGCATCTGCAAATACGACGCTGAATTTGATAATATCCGGTGAGAATGATTCCCCGGAGATTTCAACGCAGTATACCTATGTCAATCAGGATGGTTTGACCGGTATGTTTGTGTACCGGGATGTTGACTATGCGATGCGCGGTACTTCCATTGTTCAGGTGACATCAGCCGGCGGCGTTACATCCGCATTCGATAATGGCGGAACAGCAGTGCTCAGCGATATTGGAACCTTCCAGCTTTCAGCGGTTCAGCCGGCCGATCCTTCCATGAGCGACTGGGAATGGTACAGCTTTGCGATCACTCCTGATGCCAATATCCAGGCACAGATGCCGATCGGTCAGTCGCAGCTCATCGGATTCCAATTCGGCATCAATGACGGGACTTCCCTGATGCCCGGACCGTCGCTGTCCTGCAGCATTCCTGGTACTGCTCAGCCGGCGACACCAACTCCGGCGACGCCTACTCCGGCTACTCCGACACCGGCAACGCCTACTCCGGCCACTCCGACACCGATTGTCCCGGTTCCAGAACCGAAGCAGGTACGCCCGGCTCCAACGCTGACGATTCATTATCAGGAGGGAACGATTGACTGTACTGCCGCAATGGAATATTCCATTGGCTCTGGCATGCAGTGGCAGAACTGCCAGGACAATATGCAGCTTACCAGCTTTGGCTGGGATGGCACTTCTGATGCGACAGTCTATTTCCGCCTCAAGGCTACTGAAACAGAAGAGGCATCTGATGCGGCAGAGATAGTGATCAAGGCACGCTCTAAAACACCTGATCTGAAGATTGATTATCAGAGCGAAGCAGTGAACTGCACCAGTGCGATGGAATATTCCATCGGAACCGGTATGCAGTGGCAGAACTGTCAGGACAATATGCAGCTTACCAGCTTTGGCTGGGATGGCACCTTTGATGCGACAGTCTATTTCCGTTACAAGGCATCAGATAGCAAAGATGCATCTGATGCAGTAAAAGTGACATTTAAAACAAGGCCGGCTGCTCCATATCTGCAGGTCAATACCGTATCAGAAACAGCTGCGGTTCCAGCCGGATATTCTTATGGCACGAATCCGAATAATGTCAGCACACCAGGTGCTGCATCGGTCAGTATGAAGCCGGAGGCTGTCATCTACGTAGTAAAGGATGCAACTGATCAGGACTTCCGTTCCCTGATTGGAACAGTAACTGCACCTAAACGTGCAGCGGTTCCGACCGTATCGATCAATTTCAATGCAGAAATATTGAATATATCGCTTCCAACTCAGTACAGCCTGGACGGCGGCAGTACTTATCATGACAGCATTTCCGGCATGCCGGCTGTATCACTTGGCTGGACCGGCGGCAAAGCGATTTCCGTTCTCTTCCGCAATCCGGCAAGTGATACTCAGTATCACAGCGATTCTCAGGTTCTGACTATTCCGGCAAGACCTGGAAAACCAAACGTAACAGTTAAAAATGAAAGCAGTGCCGGCAAAAAAGATGGAGAGATCAATGGTGTCTCCGCCGCCATGGAAGTACGCAGCAGCGGAAACGGAGCATGGAGTTCATGCAGCGGCAGTACCTTCGGCGGACTCTCCGCAGGCAGCTATCAGGTGCGCATCAGAGCGACCGGTTCCGGTTTCTGCAGTGAATCAACCGACTGTGCAATTGCCGATCAGTCCGGTTTTACAAGAATTCTGAGCGTAGACAATATCGTCTTTGCGACAGCTGCGTATGGCTACGCGCCTTATCAGCAGCAGACCTTCCGGATCAAGAATTCCGGCAATTCCAATGCGACAATCTTTGAATTCAGAATCGATGGTTCTGATGACTTCGATCTTCAGGGACTCAAGGGTGCAGGAGTACCGGCTGGCTATGAACTGAACAACTGGTCCATTGCCCCTAAACCGAATCTCGCTCCGGGCACTCATACCGGAACACTGGTTCTGGTCTATGACAATGGTGCAGTATGCACTGCATCAATCTCATTCACTGTCACAAAGTCAGATCAGGCAGCACCATCAGTACCGGTACTGGATGTTATTACAGAAACCAGCATTTCCATCAGGGAAATTCCGGCATCATCCACCACTAAAGCGGCGGCAGTGTATTCGATTGACGGCGGCAGAACATGGCAGGACAGCACGGTATTCAACAACCTGAATTCAGGGGTGACTTACAGCATCATTGCCCGCTATGCCCAGACGGATTGCTGCAATCCATCTGCGGCAAGTGCACCGCTGTCTGCGACAACTGTTAAGTCTTCCAAAACACCTGGCGGAAATCCTACTCCAGGTACCAATCCGACGGCAAGTGCTTCCTCGCCTGCAGCGCCGACAGATTCATCTAATCCTTCCGGCGATAGAACCAGCAGCAATCTGCCGTTTATTCTGATTATCAGCGGTGTTGTTGTGGTGGCGGCTGCAGCGATTATTCTCGTGCTGAGAAAGGGCAGACAGCACTGATCAGATTCCGATATTCTATATAGACAAGAGGTTCTCAGGAACGATTCGCCTGAGAATCTCTTTTTTTACTGTCCTTCAAAGGGAATAAATTTTTGCTTTGCGTATAACCAGAACAGAAAGGAGATGTTCATAACATCATGGATTATACAGATCTTTATGCGCTGATAGACAGCGGACCGCATCTTTGCAAAGATGAGGAGCAGAATTGTCT
>SABF01000488.1 GCA_009929095.1 Erysipelotrichia bacterium | reverse complement strand
GTCATACGCTGGCAGTAGAATTATCAGCTCGTCTGCTTGAAAGCGGAATTATGGAGCCAATGCTCCTGCTTTCTAAGTTAAAAGAAGAAAAAACATCCTTGGATGCCAGTGATAAGATTGGCATTACCAAGGATGGACGAAGCCGCAAGGCAACCTACTACGACCACATTCACACCCTGTTCTCGCTGTATGATTTGTGTGCAGATGAACTGGATATTATGAAAAATCTGGTCTTTGCACCAATGACCGGTGTGAGCGGACGTGTATTTGCAAGCTGGCTGATGCTACGTGATATGAATATCATCAATGATCTGGTAGAGAAAGGTTTCGTTCAGACCAAATCCGGTCATGCAGTTGCGCTGCATCCGATGATACAGGAAGTAGCAATTACGGAAACAAAATCATCCATCCAGAACTGCCGTACTCTGCTCAACAGTTTACAGGAGATTTGCCTGCGTCATGGAGAAGAAGTTTCCTATTATAAGCAGCTGTTCCAGACGATTGAAAATATCATAGAATTGATTGAAAAAGACGATATGGGATTTTATCTGCGTTTTATTGAGGATACATTCCCATATATGCAGAAGTTCAAGTATCAATCCGGCATGGAACGGATTGTGGATGAAATGGCTACCTTGCTGAAGGAGAAAATCTTTGGAACAGTTTCTGATCGTGCGTTGCTTTTCGATTATCGTGCAGCATTGGAAGCTCGTCTGGAAAAGGCAATCAAATACGAAAAGGATGCTGTAGAACTGCTGAAAGATGTTACTGCAGACAATGCGTTGCTTGCATCCAATCTCCATGCCAATCTGGGCGGTATGTATCGCATGATTGGAAAGCTGGATCTGGCAAAACAGCATATGGAAGCAGGTATTCATATTCTTGAAGAATATAGTCTGGCAGCATACCATGACAGCGTTCCGCAAATCGTCAATTATTCTGTGCTGCTGACAGAAATGGGCGAACCAAAAATGGGAATGTCTGCATTAAAGAAACTGTCCCGTGTGGTGAAAGAATATAACTCTGACAAATCGGCTGATTATGGTGAGGTACAAGAAGCGATGGCTCATATT
>SABF01000111.1 GCA_009929095.1 Erysipelotrichia bacterium | reverse complement strand
ACGATCCTGCCGTCAAGAACAATTAAGCCGCAGATCTTCCAGATCAGCGGGGATCAGTCCTTTGCTGTCGGCGGACTGGCAAGACTGGACCTCAATGAATGCGATCACGCATCCTGTGTGTGGTATCTCTCTGATAAAATTTCTGTGCATCGTTCCAAAGTGCAGGCGGCAGATGAGCTGTGGCGAAAGCACTACGGTGAAATGTTCATTCCGATACCGCTGGAAGAAAACTTCCGTACTTCAACGATTCGCAAGAATATGTCTAAAATGGATATTGTGATTGACGGACTTGGCTGGGCAAGTGTATCAGGCCAGATCAGTACGATCTCTGTAAGAGCACCAAAGAGTGTCAATGTGACATTCAGAAAGGCAATGCTGTAAATGCTAAGTGGAAAACAAAAACGATATCTCCGCGGTCTGATGACAACGGACAAGGCAATCTTTCAGATTGGCAAAGATGCTTTGAGCGATACTCTGATTGAGCAGGTTGATCATGCTTTGAAGGCAAGAGAACTGATCAAGATCAAATGTCTGAAAACAGCTCCGGAAGATATTCAGGAGACAGCATTTGATCTTGCAATGAACACTAAGTCTGAAGTGGTTCAGATCATCGGTCATACATTCATTCTTTATCGCCGTTCAAGTGAGCCGAAGATTATCCTTCCATGATTGTGGAATTTCATCTTTCAGCTGATCCAATTACTCAGAAGGAACTGGAGGAGATGCTCCGGTACATCAGAGAAAAACATATTTCTCTTGGTGTGATCAGGCTGAATGAAAAAGGAATATTGGATCGTGCGATCAGAGAGAAACTTGTAAATGCTGCAATCAGGCCATATCGCCGCTTACGGCTGGTCAATCAAGAGCACGCATTCTCCTATCCGGCTGTTGAGATCGATTCATCTGAAGAAGCACTGGTAAGAGAAGGACAGTTTCGATTGGCCGCAAAGGGTACTGCAGGACTGCTGAATGATGCCGGCTGCTACTATGAAGAAATTGTTGATGCACAGTGCAGTTCGCATCGCTCCGCTCATTCAAGATCCTGTGCTGCTCTCTGCAGGGAACTTGCTGAAGCACATGGACTGGATGGAAACAGAGCCTGGCGAATGGGGATGCTTCATGATATCACCAAGAAGAAAGATGCTGAATGGGGCAGATCGCTGTTAGCTGTATATGACCCGGAGAAATTGCCGCTGAGTCCGAAGGTCTGGCATAGCTTTACCGCACCGATCGTGCTGAAACAGGATTTATGCCTGAAGGACTGCGGTATTCTCCATGCAATCTATCACCATACTCTGGGGGATGGTTCCAGTGATCTGGATCGTATTCTGTATATCGCTGACAAGTGTGAACGCACCAGAGGATATGATACAGAAAAAGAAATCAGAATGGCCTGCAGAAACCTGAAACAGGGGGCTGAACTGGTCAAAGAAGAACAGAAAACCTACTTAAGGGAAAAGGAGAATCTTGATGTCTGAACTGCTTGAACTGACTGAAAAAATCATTTCCGATAAACTTGGTGAGAATATCACTGTCATTGATATGCGGGGGGTCAACCCATTTACGGATTATTTTGTGATTGCAACTGCGAGAAATATCCGGCACGCAGCCGGACTGGCAGATGATGTGGTGAAGGAAGCTCAGAAGAACGGATATGAGGTCCGTACGCAGGAAGGCAGTGATGGCAGTACCTGGATTCTGATTGACCTGAAAGATGTGATCGTGCATATCTTCACCGAAGAAGCCAGAGCTCAGTATAAACTGGAAAATCTCTGGAGCGATCAGCCGATCACTCATTTTGAGGAAACGAAGTAGGAAATAGAGAAGAGGCGTTATACATGGAACTTCTGATTGATACAGCAGATTTAAAATCAATTCAGGAATGTCAGCAGTATTTTCCGATTGCCGGGGTCACCTGCAATCCATCCATTATCAAGAAATGTGCACCAGAGAATTTCTTTGAACATATGCGTTCAGTCCGCTCCATCATCGGAATGGAAGAAACACTTCATATTCAGATCATTGCAAAGACTTCCGAAGAGCAGATCAGAGAAG
The DNA here is from genome assembly GCA_009929095.1 of Erysipelotrichia bacterium. GTDB lineage: Bacteria > Bacillota_I > Bacilli_A > Erysipelotrichales > Erysipelotrichaceae > Bulleidia. Next base: position 3,642 of record SABF01000111.1, on the reverse strand, counting down.
CGCATCAGATCTTTGAGTCTGTGGATGATCAGGTATACATCAAAGTTCCGACTGACTGGCAGGGACTGAGAACCATCAGAATTTTGAAGCAGGAGGGACATCATGTGACTGCAACAGCAGTCTATGATCTGATGCAGGCTTACATGGCACTGGAAGCCGGGGCAGATTATATTGCACCCTATGTCAATCGCATCAGCAGTATCGGAGCTGATCCATATGAACTGATCAGGCATCTTTCACAGCGCATTGACCATGACCAATACAGCTGCAGGATTGTTGCGGCAAGCTTCCACAGCATTCAGCAGATTCGAGAGTCTCTGAATGCCGGAAGCCAGGCAGTGACTGTATCACCGGATCTGTATAAGAATGTTCTGACCAATCCGTGCATAGAGAAAGCAATCAGTGATTTCAATCATGACTGGGAAACAGTTTATGGAGCAGGTGCCGGAATCAGCGGGAAAAAATGAAAAAGAAAATCGATGCCGTGAGACATCGATTTTGTTATCAGGTAGCCGGAGTGGCAATCAGATCCGGTGTAGCACCATCATACAGACCATTGATGATCAGCCACTGAATGACATTGTCTTCACTCGTCGGCGAATTAGGATTCCATTCCAGTTTATTGAGGATGATAATCTGGCCGTTCTGAACCTGACAGGCCACAAAGGCAGGGTAGGAAGTAACAGTCCAGTCAGACTGAAGCTGATTGGTTGTCATCATATCCTCAAGCGGCGCGACATCAACATATTCGATCAAAGATGTGAGGTCAACAGAAGTATCACGATTGACGCTTCTCAGCACGGTATTCATGACGTACAGCGAGTCATTGGTTTTTGAACTTCCAAAGAAGTAATAATGGATGACAGATGTTCCGCTGTTCAATGTATAGTCCTTCAATGTTGCATAGTCTAAAGACTGCGAAGTGATTGCTGTATCAGCAATCTCCTCAGCAGTTTCCGGCTCAAATATCTTATAGCCAACAATGGCGCCGCTGTAAATTACCAGCAGTGTCAGGAATGTAAACATAATTCTCTTCAGCATTTATCCACCTGAGAAATTTTATCATTGACAGAAATGAAATGCAATTTGATCATCTGGAAGAATGATTCACGATTTGCAGGGAATCATCAGATGTATTTTCTTGTGCAGTATCATGCTTGTGGATATAATAGGTTCGCACGCTTTTGAAAAGGAAACAGTGATGATATATGAAATGGTTCGAACAGAATTACACTAACCATCGAGATTGGATTCTGGATCATCTGGAATATCTTGGCCTTGATGAAAAAGAAACAGTGATTGTACTTCTCATCGATTTTTTCAATGAGCATCAAATCGAGATCACCATGGATGCACTCTGCAGAAAGACCGGCATGACGCAGCAGCTGATGAATCAGGAAATCTCTGTACTGTGCTCCAGAAAGTATCTGGAGATACGTGCATCAAGCAGTCGTACCAGCTATCACCTGGATGGCATGTTCAATGCCAATATAGCCAGAGACCGCGAGATTATGGACAGTTCATTATTTGATGTGTTTGAAAGTGAATTCGGCAGACCTCTCTCCCAGCTTGAGATGCAGAAGATCAGTGACTGGAATCGGTCTGTTGATCGCCGCCTGATTGTATATGCCCTGCGGGAAGCCAGTGCTTATCAGAAACTGAGTACGACTTATATTGAACGAATTCTAAAAGAATGGCAGTTGAAAGGATATACTGCAGAACTGATTGAAGCTGGAAAGGCAGGCAGAAAATGATTTCTGCACGAACACAGAAAATTCTTGATGGTCTTGACGAACTGTTTCCAGATGCTCATTGCGAACTGGTGAATCATAATCATTTTGAACTTGCAGTGGCAGTCGTACTGTCAGCCCAGACGACCGATGTCAGTGTAAACAGGGTGACACCGGCGTTATTTGAAACGTATCCGACCGCAGCAGATCTGGCTGCAGCTGATGTGCGTGAGATTGAACCATTCATTTCCTCACTTGGTCTGTATCATAACAAAGCCAAATCCATACATGACCTGGCGGTGGGAATCCATGAACGGTTTCATGATCAGGTTCCGGATAACATGGATGATCTGGTCAGCCTTGCAGGAGTTGGAAGAAAATGCGCAAACGTAATCCTCTCTGAATGCTATGGCATTCCTTCACTTGCTGTGGATACTCATGTATACCGGATCTCAAAGCGTCTGAGACTTGCAAATCCGGATGATACAGTATATCAGGTGGAACTGAAACTCAGAAGGAAAATTCCGGAAGAAAGATGGATCAGGACGCATCATCAGATGATCTTCTTCGGAAGATATCTGTGTTATGCAAAAAAGCCGGAATGTGCGCGCTGTCCGTTTGTGCCGCTATGCCGGGAAAAGAACAAGAACTTATGAAAAGAATGCACTGTCTCAGCTTATGAGGCAGTGCATTCTGCTTTAGCTGGTGAAGTATCTGATGATGACTCCATCCGGAATCTTTGATCCGTTAGATAGCACGTTATTGCTTGAATCATAGAACATGAAAGTTCCGGCTTTTCCGGCATCCACTGTTTTCTGAACAGTCGTGCCATAGTGTGAGGCATAAGCTTCAGCAATTTTGAGGTTCTCTGATGCATTGATATTTGCCGGAACTGAAGAATAGTCATAGCCTCCGTCACCCTGATGATCTCCATCCTGCTCCTGATTCTGACCGGATACTGCACCGGACCCGGATGTAACACCATTGGAAGCAAAGGTACTGCATATTTCGTTGGAAGTACCGGTTCCGTTTTCATATCCATAGAAACCGCAGACTTCAGTAGATGTGTTGGGAATAATATCGATATACTGATTTAAATTTTCTGAATCAGACTGAATCTCGGCAATGGTCTGTCCGTTCTGTGAGATTCTGGCTTTATAGCGGAGTGGTCCGTAAATCCAGCTGTAGTCAAACATACGGTTGCCATAGGCTTCAACCATCATGTTTCCGTTTCCATCATACAGGCTGATATCCATTGTGTTATCTGCTGCCTGCAGTGCACCGGCATCCGGATAGACCTCCCAGCCGAAGTTCATGGAACCATCTGGATTCTGGCTGATATTGAAACTGTTCAGCTGTGAGATATTGCCGCTTGCAGGATCTGCGAGAGTGTTGAATTCAGTTTTGATCTCACCGGTGGTGAGGTAGGCATCGTCCATGCCTTCAATCGGTGCGGCATAAGGGAATGTTCCAAGAATATGAGTGATATCACTGATTCCTTCCGGACGCTCTACTCCGCCGGGATTCTGCGTATCAGTCAGCGCGCTCATGACGTGATCTGAAATATGTCCGGGAATATTCAGCAGTGCTTTTTCGGAATTGAAATAAGTATTGGCATCCTTGACACCCTTTTCGTAGCCGACCCATACAGCAGTTGTGTACATCGTTGTTTCAGAAACCATCCATTTATCCTTGGATGCTCCGGAAGGGATGTTGTACTGCAGTCCTTCATCACCCCAGTCACTTGTGCCGGTTTTGCCATAGGTGGCATATCCGTCCCGGATAAGGATCTGCAGGAAGTTCTGATAGTTGGTATGTACCGCATCATACATCAGCTGGGCTGTAAGATATGCAGCTTCAGCAGACAATACCTGTACCTTTTCATATGTCGGTTCTACAGGCGGCTGCGTTC
>SABF01000487.1 GCA_009929095.1 Erysipelotrichia bacterium | reverse complement strand
TTAATAAAGACAACCCCTTTCCGGAATCTGAATCTGGATTGGGGTTGTTTGATTTTTCATTAGATCACTTCTTCTGATCATCCATATATCCGCGGGCAATAAGCTCTCTGTCGAGCTCAATCAGCTGCTGCAATTTTTCAGGACTTGCAGCATATTCGCGGATATCCCCGCCAGCTATGGAGTCGGCCCATTCGCGGTCGCTTATGAACTCAAGCTCACGTTCTCCGTCTGTAATCACGGCGCTTATTTTTCCTGCATTGTCAACGAGTGACAGAAGGAGCAGGGCGTTTTTCCTGAAAAGGCCTGAAGCCGTAGAATCGGGGGTGTCATATTTATCAACTGATCCTTCTGTAAGGCGATAGTATATGCTGATTCCATATGGCTGGATAGACGTCTGAAGCTCGATATGGTCATATTTGAGGCCATCTGGTACAGGAAGAAGGTAGACAAGTCTGCCGACAGAGGAACTGTTTCCGACATATTCTGTCTTTTCGTTCCACAAGCCTGCAGCATCATATTGCGGCAGAGCTTCTGTTTTTGAGGCATAGAGATTTGCAATGGCACTGCTGTCCCCTGCATTTATTCTGTAAATCCCGACGTAAGGCTGTTCGATGTAGCTGTTTTTGCCGTCATTGTATAAATAGAACCTTTGCGCAGTCGAACCAGCCATGTCGATCTGCAAAAAGCTTTCTACATCTGGATAGTCGTTTACTGAATCGCGAAGGGTCTTGCGGGTTTTTTTCAGGGCATGGACAATGAGCGCTATATCAGCCTTATCAGAGATATTAATGGCTTGGGAGCTTATTGCCCCGTCAATCTGCTGGATATTTATGCTGGATATGCTGTCATCAGGGGCAAGCATGACAGGCTCACTTTTTGGATCTGCAAGCAGTCCGGCTCCGAAGATCAGAACTACTGTAAGCGAAACACCGATCACCCAGAATGCAGGTTTTTTGTAATTCAGCACATTACTGATTCTTTCTCTGGTGTCCCCTTCGCCAAAGGCAAGCGGTGAGGCTGCTGAAGGTCTTTTTCCTGTCGAGATTGACAGAAGCGAGGCGGAATAGTCTTTCTT
>SABF01000110.1 GCA_009929095.1 Erysipelotrichia bacterium | reverse complement strand
ATACAGCAACTTCAGTGGAATGCTCAAGAGCATTCTGACCGTAGCTATAACGGAAACGAAGACGTCCAATCAGTTTGACAAGTTCACGGTTCATACGTCCGATTCCAAGTTTGAAGATTGTCTCTTCACCGATCTTGATCATAGTATCATCAAGTTCTCTGGTAACCTTGCTGACGACTTCTTCAATCCGTCCCGGCTGAATTCGTCCATCCTTCATGAGAATTTCCAGAGCCTGTCTGGCAATTTCACGGCGGATTGGATCAAAGCAGGAAACGGTTATGACATCCGGTGTATCATCAATGATCAGATCAACTCCGGTAGCCTGTTCAATTGCCCGGATATTGCGTCCTTCGCGGCCGATGATGCGTCCCTTCATATCTTCAGAAGACAGCGTGACAGCAGACACGGTACGCTCAATAGTTTCATCCTGAGCATAGCGCTGAATTGCTGAAGCAATGATATTGCGGGCATTCTCCGCTGCCTTTTCTTCGGCTTCTTCATCCTTCTCATGCAGATACTCGCCAATGTCCTTTTCTGACTTCTTGGCAACAATATCCATGAGTTCCTTCTTGGCATCTTCCTGACTCATACCAGCTGTCTTTTCCAGAACAGCAGTCTGATTATCAATTTTTGCCTGCAGCTCGATCTGCATTTTATCGATATCAAGCAGTTTGTTATCCGCCAGCTTGGAACGCTCCTCTACCTTCTTTTCTTTGGCAGTCAGATTTTCTTCCCTGAAATTCAGGGTGTCCTCACGCCGCAGGAGCTTATTTTCGCTCTGCTGGATCCGATTCTTTTCGTCACGAATTTCTTTTTCCGATTTCTGCTTCAGTTCATAGACCTGCTGTTTCCCGTCAAGTATTGCCTGATTGCGGATATTTTCCGCCTTTGCATTTGCTTCATCGAGAATGGACTTTGACTCTGCGGTTGCTCTATTCAATCCATTCTTATTCGAGATCGTCATAATGACGATGCCGATCACAATGCCAACAACACCAGCGAGAATGGCGGCGGTAATCATGTTCATAAATCTTCCTCCATCTCTTTATATTTTCTGGTGAGATTTCTCTCAGCATTCATTATACAAACTGAAAGCGTTTCACACAAGAACAATCCATTTTCAAACATGCGTGCAAAAAGGCTTTTTAAACACCTGGAAAGCCTTTTGTTATGCATTATTTTGATATCCTAAGCGGCTGCTTCCTTGTCTTTGTCCGCAGCTGGCTGAGCAAACATCTTCTCCTTGAGCTGAGCTGTGATCTCTTCATCTACTGCAGGATTGGCCTTAATGAACTCTCGTACAGCCATGAATCCCTGACCGATCTTTTCCCCTTTATAGGAAAACCAGGCACCGGATTTATCAATCAGTTCGTTTTCAACACCAAGGTTGATCACCTCATCCAAATGTGAGATTCCTTCACCATAGATCATATCAACCTGGGCTGTCTTGAACGGAGGAGCAACCTTGTTTTTGACTACTTTGATCTTGCAGACGTTGCCGATCGCATCGCTGCCATTCTTGATTGTTTCGCCGCGGCGTACATCCAGACGGACAGAAGCGTAGAACTTCAGGGCTCTTCCGCCGGGGGTTGTCTCCGGGTTGCCGAACATGATGCCAACTTTTTCACGCAGCTGATTGATGAAGATTGCTGTGCACTGGGAACGATTCATGACGCCGGCAAGCTTTCTCATTGCCTTGGACATCAGTCTGGCCTGCAGACCGACCGAAGAATCTCCCATTTCTCCATCCAGTTCTGCCTGAGGCACCAGAGCTGCAACCGAGTCGATAACCACCAGATCAATTGCCCCTGATTTAATCAGTACCTCGGTGATTTCCAGTGCCTGCTCGCCGGAATCCGGCTGAGACAGAATCAGTTCGTCTATATCTACACCCAGTTTCTGAGCATAAAGAGGATCAATTGCATTCTCTGCATCAATGAACGCGCACCGGCCGCCGGATTTCTGACACTGCGCGATTGCATGCAGAGCCAGTGTTGTCTTGCCAGAAGATTCCGGACCATAGACTTCAATAATTCTTCCCTTCGGATATCCGCCGATGCCAAGAGCACTGTCCAGGGTCAGACTTCCGGTAGAAATCGCATCGATGGAAACATCTGCACGATCACCCAGTTTCATAATGGAACCTTTTCCGTATTCTTTTTCGATTGCCTTAAGAGCGTCCTGCAGCAGCTGATCCTTCTTGGATTCAGCAGCTGATTTTTTCTCTTCCTTCACTTCTTTATTTTCTTTTCCTGCCATATATCCGTTAACTTCTCCTTCCGCACATGTTATACGTCAATCAGGATTATTTTCCTGTTTATTCCGAGCAGATATTATTTTGACTCCATGATGTCGTCTTTGAGCTGGGTGACATAGGAAATGCCGCTGGCCATACTGACAAATGCCGCAAACCAGAGCAGAAGCCTGGAAATCGGAAGACCCCAGAGCTCAAATGGAAGATTGTTCAGAAGAATCAGTGCAATCACGCTCATCTGCAGTACCGTCTTCAGTTTGCCCATCATCTGTGCAGATACCACTTTGCCATTGGAAGATGCAATCATTCGGCAGCCATCCACGATAATATCACGGCATACCATGATGATTACCGGAACAACAGGAATGATTCCCCTGGATATAAACAGCAGGAACATCGTTGTCGTCAGCATCTTATCCGCAATCGGATCTGCAAACTTTCCGAATGTCGTCATCATGTTGCGGGATCTGGCAATATGCCCATCCAGTGCATCCGTGATCGCTGCTACCAGATAGATTCCAAGCGTTATCAGATTGATCACTGAAATACTGATTCCCTGGACATTAAATACTGTCGGTTCTATGCCGAACTGCGCATATGGAAAGATATACACCAGAATAATTACCGGAACCAGAACAATCCGGAATACTGTCAGTCGATTTGGAAGATTCATTCCGCCTGTCTCCTTCATTTAGTACCCGATAAGTATAGCATAAACACAGTTTTAAGCACGTTCACAGACATAAGAAGAAGGCATCTCTGCCTTCCTCTGAATAAGACACACTCGGTAAGCCATGTTCTGTCCATCCCGAAGGATGTGGCAGCCATTTATCTGCGCCCGAAGGCACCCTCCTCAGACTTCAGTTCGTCCTCAGAGATTCTCCTACCAAATTTGGATTTCTCGCTTGTGGGGTTTATCTCGTTCCACCCGGAATGTTTCCAATCCGGCTCCGTCACTGTGACACGTTAGGGGAATTGATCATGGGCAATGCCTTTAGATGTCTTCCCGCCGTCAGCCTTGCGGCTGCCTGGCCTTATTGATTGGACCAGCACAATCACTATCATCATCGCAGATGATGCGAGCATGGACTTTCCTCTGAAATCTCATCAATCCCAGCGGCTGCCTCAAGTGTGTCCTGATTACTGATGCTTATTCTGACTGTCGTTTCCCTGACCGAGTACCTGTTCTTCCAGTCTGGACAGACGCTTCAGGATATCAACATTCGCAGCACCTTTCTGCGCCGGTGTCGGATTTGACTCCAGTGCTCTGGTTCTGCCTTCTACTTCAATCAGTTTGGCTCTCAGTGATGCATTGGTGCGTTCGAGTTCGGAGATTTTACTATTTAATTCCTGAATATTTTCAAGATTGGTCTGGTAATCCTGAATCACAAGATCAAGAAAGCCATCAACTTCAGTTGCGTTGTAGCCCTTGAAATCAATATTGAATTCCTTATCCAAAATCGTTTGGATATCAAGATTCAGCTTTCCCGCCATAACTGCTCACGCTCCTTTCATAATTATCGCAGGAGTCATATCAAAAATCAACATGCCTTCCCTATTAAAGTGAAGACAGTTATAATATTTGACGTTGGGGATCGGAGGCATGCATGGTCAATTATCCTAATGGCAGAAAAGGACCTGCCGCATCTATTCGCACCGTAAAGACAGGCGCTGGAAGACGCGGAATGGAACTCGAAAAAGAGATCAGCATGACCAACGAATATTATCTCAGCATTGATAAAGCCGTTATACATAAAAAGCCAACACCCGTTACAATTGTTAAAGTGGATTATCCCATGCGCAGTGCGGCAAAGATTACGGAAGCGTATTTCAAGCTTCCTTCCACTACCGATTATAATGGAATCTATCGTTCCCGATACATCGACTTTGAAGCGAAGGAATGTCATTCCATAACAAGTTTTCCAACGAAGTCCATCCACGCACATCAGATCAATCATCTTGAATCTGTCACCCGGCACGGTGCAATCGCATTTGTCATTGTCAGATTCACTGCGTTCGATGAAACGTTCTATATTGTTTCGTCAAAGATGACTGACTATATCCGTACCTGCGGCAGAAGTTCCATTCCCTACAGCTGGTTTAAGGAAAACGGGTACCGGATCCCCTACAGCTATGTCATGCCGGTTGATTATCTTCAGATCATTGACCAGCTCTATTTCAAGGAGAAACAGTAATCGATGACGAATGAAAACAGCAGAAACAATTCAGGAAGAAATCATTCCGGTCAGCAGCACAGATCCTCTTCCTCACAGCACAGTTCTAATCATAAAAACGGCCGAAAGCTCAATAAGCTGAATCTATGGACCGTGATTCTTGTTGTGCTTGTATGTATAGAGATGATCGTGGCACTGTGCGGTGTCATCCTGCTGAACAGTATGATGAAAGATACTCCGACGCTCAACATGACGGACTTCTATACGACTGAATCTTCGCATATCTTTGATAAGGATGGAAATGAAATAGCGGACGTTGGCACGACCATTCGCGAAAATGTAGAATACAACGATCTTTCAGAAGCCATTATCGACGCATTCCTGGCAACTGAGGATTCCCGTTTCTTCTCTCACAGCGGCTTTGACATGCCGCGTTTTGCCAAAGCCATGGTAGAGAATGTACTGTCCGGATCTTTTTCACAGGGCGGCTCCACCTTCACCATGCAGCTGGTTAAGCTGACCTATTTCCAAAATGATGAGGCCGGTGTTTCCAAGACCAGGAACATTGCCTATAAAGTTCAGCAGATCGCTTTAGCCCGTGAGCTTGAAAAGCAGTCCAGTAAAAAGGATATCTTTGTCATGTATCTGAATCGTCTGAACTTTGGCGGTTCCGGAAATATCCGCGGTATAGAAAAAGCCTCTGAATACTACTATGGCAAGAATGCCGGTGAATTGAATCTTGATGAAGCGGCGGTACTGGCAGGTGTCATCAATTCTCCGGCCAACTATGATCCGCACAGCAATTTAACCAGGGCAACCAGCCGGTCGCCTTTGCCATCGGTAAAAAAGACGGCTTTGCCATCCTCACACTGGATCTGGGAAATATGGTGCCGGAAGAAGATATGCGGTCAGTCGTGGCGCATTGCGAACAGAACGGCGCCAATATCAGCCGTATCTTTTCGCCGGGGGAAAGCGGCTTTGACGCGCACCAGATCAATTGCACCTATTATTCTGCGCTGGATGAAAACGATGACGAAATAAAGAAGCTTGAAGAAGACGAAAGACTGAATTCCGAGGGCAATATCTTCCTCGCAAACCTTAAAAAACTGCTTCAGGATGCCATTCTTCTTCATGCTGAATACTCCATTTTGCATCCGGATATCTGGAGAGGCCGGAAAAAACAAATCTTAAAATCCTTCAAGAAATTATACCGGACTCCTCTATCCCATAAGGGATGCGAAACCCTGCGGAAAAGACTTAAAAAACATAGGAAGGAAATCTTCACATT
>SABF01000109.1 GCA_009929095.1 Erysipelotrichia bacterium | reverse complement strand
TATCTACCGTTATAGATAGCCCCTTTTTACTAGTAATTTAGATGTCGGAGTCGATGTGTCAGAGCAATGTCGGAATAATGTCGGAGTTGTTGACATTTCCATACTTTTTACTGCTTCCATCTACTTCCAAATACGTGATAGTTATGCGGATTTGCTGATTGCTATGACCCTGTTACTTGGCCATTGCCGCAACTTCTGCCGCGAAATCATCCTGTTTCTTTTCGATTCCTTCGCCGACTTTGTACTTAACAAACTTTACAACTTCAGCATGATTTTCCTTCAGGAATTCAGCACATTTGATGTCCTGATTCTTGAAGTAAATCTGATCTACGAGGCACATATCCTGCAGAGACTTGGACAGACGTCCTTCGACAATACCAGCCTTTACCTTATCCGGTTTGCCAGCAAGTGACTCATCGCTCTTAACCAGTTCTGTCTGAATCGTACGCTCGTGCTCTATGATATCCTGAGGCATTTCATTGCGGGAAACATATGACGGGCTCATGGATGCAACCTGCATAGCCATATCCTTGGCAACCTGAGCATCTTCTGTTCCCTTGACAACTGCAAGCGCAGAAATTGTACCGCCATTGTGCATATATGTTCCGAAGATTTCATCAGACTGCTTGGCAACAACTTCAAAACGACGAAGCTGAATCTTTTCTCCAATAATCGCAATCGCATTAATGAATGCATTATTCAAAGTATCTTCGCCAGCCTTGAGAGCCAGAACTTCTTCTACTGTTTTAACAGCAGGATTAGCAAGAATAGTGTTGACAGTCAGATCCAGAAGGCCCAGGAATTTATCATTCTTAGCCACAAAGTCTGTCTCTGAGTTGATTTCTGCAATGACTGCAGTATCGCCGCTGACGATAACCTTGGAAAGTCCATCAGCTGCTGTACGGCCTTCTTTCTTAGCTGCCTTGGAAATACCTTTTTCACGGAGCCAGTCGGTCGCTTTTTTGATATCGCCTTCGCAGTCTACAAGAGCTTTCTTGCAGTCCATCATACCGGCGCCGGTCAGTTCACGAAGTTCCTTGACCTGTGCTGCTGTAATAGCCATTTTTACTCTGCCTCCTTCTTAACCTCTGCTGCAGGAGCTGCAGCCGGTGCTGCGGCAGGAGCCGCTGCAGGTCTAGCAGTCGGTGCTCCGGAAGCCGGACGTGTTCCGCGATAGTTGCTGTCTGTGTTACGGCGGAATACACGGCGTTCACCGTTGCCGCGATTATTGCTGTAGCCACCGCGCTGAGCCATCTGAGCACGACGCTCTTCCATTCTCTGACGGCGCTTCTTCTCATACTCAGCAGCCTGCTGTTCAACGTTGATCATGACATCCTTCATTGTGATGTCATCTGCTGTTTCATCTTCCTGATGAGCAAATTCAAGCACACCGCCCTTTGCTTCAACGATAGAGTCTGCAATAATGCCGACCATGAGTTTAATGGAACGGATTGCATCATCATTTGAAGGGATCGGGTAATCAACAGTATTCGGATCTGCATTGGTATCAATCAGTGCAAACACCGGAATATGAAGTTTGCGTGCTTCAGCAACTGCATTGTGTTCTTCGAGCGGATCAACTACAAATACTGCATCAGGAAGCTTCTTCATTTCCTTGATGCCGCCAAGGAAGTTTTCAAGACGCTCTTTCTTCTTCAGAAACTGAGCCTGCTCCTTCTTGGTATATGCATTGATGGTTCCGCTTGTTTCCATTTCTTCAATGTCAACGAGTTTCTTGATGCTCTTCTGAATAGTGCGGAAGTTGGTCAGTGTGCCGCCCAGCCAGCGCTGATTCACATAGAAGCTTCCGGAACGAAGGGATTCTTCCAGAATTGTAGCCTGAGCCTGCTTCTTAGTACCGACAAACAGGATTTTTCCACCCTTTTCTGTCAGGTCCTTGAGTGCTGCATAAGCATTGTCAAGCTGAGCCTCTGTCTTTTCCAGGTCGATGATGTAAACACCATTCTTGCTGGTGTAGATGTACGGACGGAACTTCGGGTTCCATTTCCGCGTCTGATGTCCGAAATGAACACCATTCTCAAGCATTTTCCTCATTGAAACAACAGTCATAATTTTATTTTCCTCGCTTTCCGTTGTTTTCCGCCACAGTTTCCAACCTCATCAACAGCCGGCAGGCGCTTGTTCCTCCAGCTGCACGGGATGAAGAATCCGCTGTGTGAGAAGTACATCTCCTGCTGTTCTGCCTAACATTGCAAAACCGCATAAAAACGAGATGCCAGTGTTTAGTTTATCATAATTGTGCATGAATACAAGTTAATTATGCGTTTTCCAAAGCACTCTGATTCATAACTTCATCCTGTCTCTGGCGGATAAACTGATTTGTGTAAAGGCGATAGTAATACCCATGCTGTTTCATCAGTTCTCTGTGTGTTCCCTGTTCGATCACTTCCCCGTGACGAACCACAAGAATCAGGTCGGAATTTACAATCGTGCTGAGTCGATGGGCAATGATGAAGCTGGTACGCCCTTTCAGTACTTTCTGAATGGCATCCTGAATCAGTTTTTCAGATTCTGTATCTATGGAGGAAGTTGCTTCGTCCAATACGAATAAACGCGGGTCGGCAATGATTGCCCGGGCAAAGGAAATCAGCTGCTTCTGGCCGGTGGAAAGCAGACCGCCTCCCTCACCGACTTCACTGTCGTATCCCTTCTCCAGTTTTGTGATGAACGAATGCGCGTTGACCAGCTTGCAGGCTTCAACGATCTCTTCATCCGTGGCATCCAGTCTTCCGTAGCGGACATTGTCCTTCACTGTCCCGGAGAACAGATGCGGTGACTGCATAACATAGCCAAGATTGCTATGAAGCCAACCGATAGATCGATCCTGACTGCGATGGCCATCGATTCGTATTTCTCCTGATACCGGCTCATAAAACCGACATAGCAGATTGACAATTGTACTCTTGCCGGAGCCTGTCTCTCCAACCAGAGCTATCGTCTGTCCCTGCTGAACAGACAGATTGAAATCCTTCAGTACCGGTTCGCCCTCAATGTAGTGAAATCTGACGTGATCAAATATAATATTGCCAATCATTTCCTCATAGTTTTCTATCTTCGGATCAATTTCCGTTCCATATTTTTCTATTACTTCAGGAGTATCTGTCACGGTCGGCTGAGCATCCAGAAGCGACAGAATACGTTCTGCATTGGCCTGGGCCATCTGCATCTCCGCAATCAGTCCGGCAATAGCTTTGAGCGGTTCATAGAACTGAATTGCATATTGCGTGAACATCATCAATGTTCCAAACTTCAGAATCCCAGAAAGTACATTTCTGCCGCCGTAATTCAAAAGCAGTGCGCTGGTCAGGGCACCAATCAGCAAGATCAGCGGCATGAATACAGAAGACAGTACGGCCGCCCTGATAGAAGCGTGGCGAATTTCTCTGGTTTCATCCCTGAAATCATGGAAGTTATGTTCTTCAATTCCCAGTGTCTTAGTTGTTTTCGCGCCGGAGATACACTCATTGAAGGAACTGGTAATACGGGAATTGATACGCCTGACATCGCGATAGTTATGCAGCATCTTAGTCTGAAAGAAAACACACAGAAAAGCCAGAAGCGGCGTAAATACCAGAACCAGCATAGCCAGTTTCCAGTTCACTATCAGCATAATGATGGTCACTGCCAGCATGTTGAAGAAACCATAGGCAAAATCCATCAAAGACCAGCCGAATATTTCAGCTACCCTTGCAATATCACTTGTCACTCTGGCCATCAGCCAGCCGATCGGTGTGGTGTCATAGTAGGAAAAGGACAATATCTGCAAATGCGCAAAGGCTTTCTCACGTACATCAAACGAGAATCCCATTTCCACTTTTCCAGCCAGCCGGAACACCTGATAAACCATAAATGCTGTCATTGCAATACCGGCAGCACACACCAGAATATATGCAGTCAGTTCATTCTGCCGATATTCCGCCACGGCAAAGTAATCAAGACCGATTTTTTCCAGATAAGGAAACAGCGCATCCATGATCCCGACAGCAAGGTTCACCAGCAGCAGCATTTTCAGATCTTTATGCTCCGGCTGAGCCAGATTATATATTCGTTTCCAGAGATTTCCGTCAAATGACTTTGTATTGAATTCCTTCTCCTGAAAGCTGGAGGCACTCATCATTGATCACTTCCTTCCAGTTCCAAATCGGATTGAATTTCATTTATCCGTCTGTACAGTCCGTTTCGCGATGCAAGTTCTTCATGAGTTCCCTGTTCAGTGATCGTCCCATTTTCCAGCACAATGATTTCATCTGCATCTTTTGCACTGTCAATCCGCTGAGTAATGATGATCATGGATACATTTTTCTGCAGTGCATGGATTGCATGACGGATTGCCGCATCAGTTTCCGTATCCACAGCACTCAGTGAATCATCAAAAACCAGAATGGGAGTATCATTCATGATCGTTCTGGCAATCGCGATACGCTGTTTCTGACCGCCCGAAAGAGTAACACCTTTCTCTCCGACGAGCGTGCTGTATCCCTGACCGAATGATTCAATCACTTCATCTACGGAAGCTATTTTCGCGGCCGATCTGACTCGATCCATATGGGAATCATTCTGACCAATGCTGATATTCTCATAGATGGAACGAGAATAAAGATATGGCTCCTGCAGTACTATTCCTATCTTATGACGCAGGTAGTCCTTCTGTATGGACTTGATATCATGCCCGTCTATATAAATTGTTCCATCAGTACAGTCATACAATCTGGACAGAAGATGAACCAGAGAACTTTTACCGGAACCAGTGGGTCCGATAATGGCAAGTACCTGCCCCTTCTTCAGTGAGAAACTGACATCATGCAGCACTGGCGTGGGGTCGTCATCATAGTGAAAGCCGACATGGTCAAAGACTATATCACCTTTGATCTCCGGCGCTATGCCGCTTTCCACGTCCTCTTCCTGCTCACTCATAACGTCGGCAATGCGGCCGGCAGAAACTATCATCTTTCCCATATCCGCCAGAATTCTTCCTAAATTTCTGATCGGATAAATCATGTTTGACTCATAAGTCAGAAAAATAAAGAAACTGCCAAGTGCAATGGATCCGTTTCGTACCATGAAGATGCCGCAGATCAGTACAGCCAGAATCTGAAACAAACAGAGCAGATCACTGACCCCCCAGTAGCGTCCAAGCAAACGTATGACTTCTGCGGTCAGATCGCGAAACTCTTTGTTGCGGCCAGTAAATCGATCAATTTCATAGCGTTCTCTGCCAAACGCCTTGACAACCCGGATACCGGAGAGATTTTCCTGAACATCAGCAGTCATTTCGCCTTCTGCCTGATCAGACTTCTCAAACGCTTTCTGTGTTTTCCGAAAAAACACCAGAGCATACAGAATTCCATCAAAGGACATGGGCTGATACGCTGAGCTTAGCACCGTTATGCTGAGCATATTGTACACGCAGATAACCGCAGCAGCCATGGCAGTGCGTAGGGGCAGTGGTTCGACTACGTCATCATGTGCAGTGGAGCGTACAAGGATCCCGGTCTCCGGGATGCCCCGATCATTTCTGGAGTGCATGCGATCGGATGCATCGCGTATGTGCACCGGTATTGTCAATCGGGAATTGGATGGTTTTCCTCGCAATGCTGTCACTTATGGGGAGCGGATGTACCAGGTAATGCATGCCGCTGGTGCCCGCGGAGAAGCCGAGATGGGCTTTCCTTCAGCTTTCAAAGCCTATGATGCATTATGTG
>SABF01000108.1 GCA_009929095.1 Erysipelotrichia bacterium | reverse complement strand
ATCTTATTCCATATAATGAAGTAGATGAAAATGGATACAAAACAACTGATGCAAGAACTTCACTGCATTTCTATGATCAGATTATGAAGCATGGAGTAAAGGCAACCCTGAGAACAAAGCACGGAGATGATATTGATGCAGCGTGCGGTCAGCTGAGGGCGAAACACGAAAGGAACAAAACTGGCGAATGAAGTATTACGGAATCACAGACCGCGGCAAAATCCGTAAGACGAATCAGGATAACTATGTAATTGCCACCAATGGTAATGGTGACGTTTTTGCGATGATCTGTGATGGAATTGGCGGCGGCAGGGGCGGCGATGTAGCAAGTCATCTTGCTGTATCGGGTCTTTCTGAAGCATTTTCAAATTCAAAGCCAATCAATGATGCTGGTGAATTCAAGAAATGGCTTCGACAGGAAGTCGCTTCAATCAATAAAAAGATATTTACGCTTGGTAATCAGAGTACTTCACTGAAGGGAATGGGGACAACTCTGACAGGAGTAATTCTGACTGAAATCGGTAAATTTATAGTAAATATCGGTGATTCAAGAGTATATGGATTTTATGGGGATGGCCGCTTTCAGCAGCTGACTATGGATCATACACTGATGCAGGATATGATTGCTCATGGCGAGCTGAATCAGGACGAAGCAGCAACTTTCAGTCGGAAAAATGTACTGACAAATGCGTTAGGTGTTTGGGAAAGCATGCGATGTGATATTGATACGCATCTGGAACCAGTCAAAGGATTTCTTCTCTGCAGCGATGGTCTGCATGGCTATGTTCCGGAAGCGACCCTGAAAGAGATTGTTCATAACACGGAACTTGATCCATCGCTGCGGGCGAGGAGACTTGTCAGAGCAGCGCTGGAAGCGGGCGGATATGACAATGTCACAGCAATTTTGATTGATCTGAACGAGGAGACCCGCTCATGAGTACGAATATGATTGCAAACCGCTATGAGGTATTTCAGCATATTGGCCAAGGCGGCATGGCTGATGTTTTTCTTGCGGTAGATACCATACTGAATCGACAGGTGGCAATTAAAATTCTGAGAAGTGAACTGAGTACGGATGCTATATCTGTTGCCCGTTTTGAGCGGGAAGCACAGGCTGCCACAGCATTGTCTCATCCCAATATTGTTGAAATCTATGATGTTGGTGACTATAAAGGACATCACTATATTGTTATGGAATTCGTTCCTGGAAAGACACTGAAACAGGTTATTCAGGGACGACACGGTCTGTTGAAGGAAGAAGCTGTTGATGTTATGAAGCAGCTTGTTTCGGCGATTGCTGAGGCACACAAGCGCGAAATCATTCATCGTGACATCAAGCCGCAGAACGTCATTATCAAAGCAGATGGAACAATCAAAGTGCTTGATTTCGGCATTGCAATTGCCAAGGGCAGCAATCAGCTGACTCAGGCAAACAATGTTATGGGGTCTGTGCACTATCTTGCACCGGAACTTGCTAAAGGAGAACATGCAACTGTACAGTCCGACATCTATGCACTTGGTATAGTACTGTATGAAATGCTGACTGGAGATGTTCCTTTCAAGGCAGAAAATGCAGTGCAGGTCGCTCTCATGCATATGCGCAACGAGATGCCGGACGCTCGATCAATCAACCCGGAGATTCCTCAGTCTCTGGATAATATTATCATTCGTTCAACTGCCAAAGATCCGAGAATGCGCTACGCATCCTGCAATGAAATGCTGGAAGAACTGCGAGTATGTATGCGCCCGGAACGTCTGAATGAACCACGGCTGATACTTCGTTCACCAGCTGCAGCAGAGGCTTCCAAAAATACCAAGGCATCAAAATATGATCGTCCAACTGCTCAGCAGCGCAGGACTCAGCCTCGTAAGCCGGATAAGAGTGGACAGCGTGTAGTTCGTCCGGCAGTAGAGCATAAACAGAAGGGTAATAAGCTTCTGATGATCGTTCTAGTGATCTGTCTGTCTCTTCTTGCAGTAGCGGGTATTTATTTTGCGGCAACTACGTCCGGTTTGTTTCAGCCTAAAGTAACTACTGCCACAATACCTAATATTATTGGCATGAGTCTGACGGACGCCAAGAGTCTGTGCAATGAAAATGAAATCTATCTGGATACGAACAATGTTACTTATACACTGACTTCTGATACCGAAAAAGGAAAGATTATATCAGTATCCCCAAATGTAGGGACTGAAGTAGAGAAAAATTCCAGCATTACTGTTTCAGTTTCTTCGGGCATCGGTGTCAGGATGAAGGATTATACGGGATACAAACTGTTAGATGCAGAAAATGATCTTGCTCAATACAAAAATATGAAGGTAACGACTCAGGAAGAAAACAGTGATACTGCAGCTCCTGGCACCGTTATCCGCCAGGAACTGATGGCTGCCGGAACCGAATTCAATCCGGAATCTACCAACGAAATCAGGCTGATCTACGCATCCTATCCAACAGTAACTATTCCAACTGATTTGGAGGGAAAGAAAATTGAGGAGGCAGTATCAGAGCTGGAAGAAATGGGTCTGACTGTTCTTACAAGCAACCTTGACACGACTGGTCTCAGCGAAACTGAAATTGCCAATCTGAAGACTGGAATTGTGATCAAATGTGATCCGGAAATGGGCACAGAATATACTCAGACCGACACCAACCATGTCATTCTTTACTGCTACTAAAGTCAGGAGACGAATGAAAGCACGCATTGTTAAGATTGTATCCAAGGATTATGTTCTGCAGAGGGATGATGGCACTCGTTTTCCTGCAATTGTGATGGGCAAAGTACGACAGCAGACTATACCGGTTACCGGCGATATTGTAGAAGCGGAATGTTCGAATGGAAAGTGGGGCATTCAGAAAATACTGCCGCGAGCCAATCAGCTGAAGCGACCGGCAATTGCCAATGTTGATCAGGCAATTATTGTAATGAGTGTAAAAGAACCTGAGTTTTCCAGCATCCTGATTGATCGGCTTTCTTTTCTGATCGTACATGCAGGAATTACACCGCTGCTATGCGTGACCAAGACTGATCTTGGAATTTCAGATGAGACAGAACATCGCATCAGGGAATATGAATCTGGACCGATGCGAACGGTTCGCACTGCAAAAGATGTACTCGATCCTTCGCTCGCAGAGATTTTATCCGGCAGGATCACAGTGCTTACTGGTCAGTCTGGCGCTGGCAAATCTTCTCTTCTGAACAAATTGGATCCGACATTTCGACTGGCTACACAGGAGATTTCAAAAGCATTGGGTCGAGGCAGGCATACTACACGGCATAATGAACTGCATGTCGTTGCCGGCGGACTGGTTGCCGATACCCCGGGATTCAGTTCGCTTGATTTCTCGGATATGGATGTTACTGAACTGGCACAGAGTGTATTGGAATTTCAGCCATATTTAGGTAAGTGCAGATTTAATGACTGCGTGCATCAAAATGAACCGGGATGCATGATAAAACAGGCAGTTGAAGAAGGGTTAATTCCCAAAGTCAGATATGATGATTATCTGAACGTGCTCAAACTGATTCAGGAAAGGAAGGAAAAGTATCTATGATCATTGCACCATCTGTACTGTCTCTTGATTATTCTCGATTGGAAACGCAGATGAAAGAGGTGAATCAGAGTGGAGCAAAATGGCTGCACTACGATGTGATGGATGGACACTTTGTCCCGAATATTACATTTGGTCCGGATATTCTAAGCGGCTTCAGAAAGATGTCCGATCTGTATCTTGATGTGCATCTGATGATTTCTGATCCGGTTTTTTACTGCGACCGATTTATTGGGGCCGGAGCCGACTGCATTAACTTTCATGAGGAAGCGCTGCTTGATGAAAACAGAATCAGGGATATGGCCAAGCATATTCATTCTCTTGGCAAAGATGCTGGACTGACTATCAAGCCTCAGACTGATGTTGAAAAACTAAAGCCATATCTGAATGATTTTGATCTGTTTCTGATCATGTCAGTCGAACCAGGATTCGGAGGTCAGAAATTCATGCCATCAGCCCTGGATAAGATTCGTACACTGCGCGGATGGCTGAATGAAAAAAACCTGAATGCTCATATAGAAGTTGACGGCGGCATTAATGCAGAGACAGGAGCACAGTGCAGGGAAGCCGGTGCAGATGTACTGGTCGCTGGTTCATATATTTTTAAAAATGATATGAGAAAGGCTGTGATTTCTCTTGAATAGTGTATGTGTCATTGCTCTGTCACTGACCGACAGTGTTACGGAAATGACTGCTGATTATATTGGCGCTGATCGAGGCGCTCTGTTTCTTGCTCAAAAGCATATTCATATGATTGCTGCAATCGGGGATTTTGATTCAGTCAGCGAAGCAGAATATAAAGAAATCAGAGAAAGTGCAGATCAGCTGATCAGATTGAATCCAATCAAGAATGATTCCGACAGCGAAGCTGCTGTACGTTTTGCTGCAGATAAAGGCTATGAAACAATTATTCTGACTGGTGCTCTGGGCGGAAGAATTGATCATGAAATCGTCAATATGAAGCTGGTTTATGAATTTCCGAATCAGCTGATTCTGCAGAATGATCAGAATCAGATACAGGCGAGATCAAGCGGAAGCTATGAAATAGAACAGAATGAATTTTTGTATTTTTCTGTATTTGCAGCAGCTGATACCGAGATCAGTCTCAGCGGATTTAAGTACCTGCTGCATCATAGAGTAATGAAGGCCACTGATTTATACGGTCTTTCCAACGAATTGACTGGCAGCAAGGGTATTCTGACAGTTCATTCCGGCATCATTATTACGGTTCGCTCAAGAGATTCAGGCAGGATATAAAAAAAGACTTCACCGCAGTGAAGTTTCTTTTTTCTTTTATCGCTTATTCAGCTTTTGCAGTTTCTGCTGCAGCTGCAGCAGTCTTCTTTTTAGCACCGGACTTGAGCGTCTTCATTGCACGAGCAGAAATACGTACAGTTGTAGGCTTGCCATCTACTATCATATGAACTTTCTGAAGATTCACATTCCATTTGCGGCGTGTAGCACGCAGAGAATGGGAACGGGCATTGCCTGACATCGCTTTTTTTCCGGATACGGCACAGACTCTTGACATGACCATAACCTCCTTACCTGATAATTGCTAAATTAGATTATCATGTCTCAATTGGATTTGCAACATTTTCATTTACCTGAAATTATGACATAATGTGCAAAATAGAAAAAATATTTCATCTTTTTACTAGCACTGAGCTTCATGTGTCGTATGATTATACAGTGTTATTGCATTAACTGTATGTAAAAACATTTTCTTAATTTTCACAATGTGATAAAATACATGCGTTAGCCGGAAGGAGTTTCTTGCTGTGAACGAAAAGCAGATATTTGCGGCCGTTGAGATTGCCGACCATGAAGTGCGTCTGATTGTGGGGGAGTTTTTTAATACACGTTTTAATATTATTAAGGTAGAACGTGTACCAGTGTTCGGACTTGACTATAACGGTATTACCGATCCAAAAGCAGTGACGGATGCAATCAAGAGAGCGAGTTCGGATGCAGAAAAAATGATTGGTGCACCAGTTAAAAAGGTTATTCTGGCGATGCCGTCATTTGGCATGAAACGCTATGCACTGAAGTCACCGGTTAAAATTGAGGGAATTGACGGAGAGATTACCATTGCCGATATTCGCCGTGCGATTAAACAGGCTGAGACGGTAAATATTGGAAAGGATCTTGCATTGATCCAGACTGTTTGCGTGAAGTATACAAT
>SABF01000486.1 GCA_009929095.1 Erysipelotrichia bacterium | reverse complement strand
AATGAACATTGTTCATTATAGCGTTAGCTTTTCCAAAAGTTATGACTCAAAATCATGAATGACTACAAAAGGTGCGTGAAAATGCATCTTTTTGGTAGTTGAAAGCCTGGAAAAGTGAGCTATACTTTAGTTATCATATAACTAATATGGAGGCGCGCTTATGAAGCAGTCTGTGGATCGTCCGGAAGGCACTGTTGTGTATCACACAAAGGCCGGTGACTATGTCTATTTCACGAAAGAGAAGAAGTATCTGAAGGATAAGAAGTACAACGAAAATGGCAGGGTCAGTATCGGCAAACTGTGCGACGATAAAGTGCATATGATTCCTAATAAGAACTATTACGAGTACTGCGCATCTGACGGAGAATTGCCAGAGCCTCCATCACAGGATGATACATTGAGAACCGGTCTGTACCTGGTGATGAAGAAGTCATTGCAGGAGAACAGTCTTGATACATTGATAGACAATGCATACCAGGATGATGCACCGCTGATGGAAGATCTGATTGCCTATATGATTCAGACCGAAGATGATGCCATGCAGTACTTTCCGGATTATGGACAGGAACATCTGTTGTTCAGCAGTCAGATCCATTCTGACTCAGATATTACAGAGATGTTCAAGAGACAGACAAAGCAGCAGCACGAATTCTTTCTGACCAACTGGAACGAGCTTCACAACACTGCAGAGAACATCTACATTTCATATGATTCCACAAACATGAATACTCGTGCAGAAGGAATAGAACTGGCAGAATATGGACCGGCAAAAGATGATGACACAATCCCTGATGTGAACTTTGGACTTGCATATAATCAGGATGACGGAGTGCCATATTTCTTCGAACTCTATCATGGCAGTGTTATAGATAATACGCAGTGCTCGTTCATGGTTGATCGTGCAAAGAACTATGGCTACCATTGCGTTGGCTTTATTCTGGACCGTGGATACTTCAGTGCCCATAACATCAAGTACTTTGACAAGAACGGATATGAGTTCATTCTCATGGCAAAAGGAAATGCAAAGTTTGTGCAGGCTGCCATTGAAGAAGTGTCCCTCAAGCTCAAGCTGATGAGTGAGG
>SABF01000485.1 GCA_009929095.1 Erysipelotrichia bacterium | reverse complement strand
AATCAACAGTATCATCGGTCACTGCTACGTGACTATAGCATTCCACATCTCATCCACAACGAATTAGGAGAGCTAATCCCAGAAATGGTACGTGATGGATTGACCGGTGGAAAGGCAGTAACAGAACCAGCACAAAAAGCAGCTGTGGACGCTCAAGTATCCATCATTTCCACTGCGATAACAGAGACTCTCAATGAAAAGTGGATTGAACAACAGGTTCTGCTAGTAACCGATGATGTGGTGAATCTGCTTAATGGAGATATAAAATCACTGAGTGCCGTCATCGACGTATCGGGCAAACTTGGCGAGATAGAGCAAAAAATAGCGAAAGGTTTAGAATCCTTCTCTGATGCTGAACTCATGGCAATGTTTGGAGCTCCTAAAGCATATATCCCCACGATTGCCGAACAGATTGTCGGTCAGTTGGGACTTCCCGAATCACTCATTCTCAATGATCTGATGGATGAAATGTCACCAGGAACAATCGATATGATCCGCAATTATCTCAGCACATTGCAGATGCTCTTTGGAGTTCTCTTCTGGGGTGTCGTAATCATCTTTCTGCTACTTTGCATACTTTTCTGGAAAGTTGGAGCTGGTCTACAGTGGTTTGGAATCAGTTCAGCTCTTAGCGGTGGTATATTCCTGATTTCCATTATGTATTTCTCAAAGCTCAGTGCCGTCGAGAATGTTTCTGGAATGGACTTTGACTCACTTCCTGTTTCATCCTCAATCGTTGAGAATATCTTGAGTTTCACCTTATCGAAGATCAATCAGATGCCGCTGTACTTTATTGGCGGTGGCATTGTGCTCTTCGTACTTGGATTATTGATATATCGGAAACGCAGAGCGAGTAACTCACTGTAATATTCTGGTACCGCATGGTTTTGTGATTGAATCACAAGCCATGCGGTTCAGTCTAGGCATCTAATTGTATGAAACACACACTGAATTTTAGTATTTCCTCAACCTCAATAACAATATATTTCATGCCTGCTGCCTTGTGAGCTGCAATACACTGGTCCCACCATTTCATGGCTTCTGTGAAATCATGATTTTTGATTTCTGTTTCTCAGCATCAATAA
>SABF01000484.1 GCA_009929095.1 Erysipelotrichia bacterium | reverse complement strand
CAAAGAATACGATGATAATGATGCACTGATTGAAGAAACGGTACGCAGCGGCAGAAACTGATAATAGTCGTAATATATACCGGCCTGACTGCCATAATAGCGATCACTGTAAAAATTAACTCCGTCTTTGGAGTAGTAGACTGCTCCATTTGTCATCCAGTCTGCTGCCGGACCAATGTCAAAGGTCCATTCTTCGGGTTCATGGGAAGTGTTTTTTGGATTTGCCCAGCCGCTGTGGCAGTGATAGACAAGATCCAGATAGCTTCCCTTCTGCTCGACCTTGTAATATCCCTGGTAGACATAGGTCAGAAACGGATCTTCTCTGTAATTAGCCGATTGGTTTCCGCCCAGCCACATGGCAATATGATTGGTAACATACTTCATTGGTACAAGATCAATATCCTTCAGGCTGATAAAGCCGCTAAAACCATTGATCATAACTGCAACTGTGCCATCGCCGGTTGATGCGTTGTAATCATAAGTTCCATCATAGGTCATCTCACGATGAACAGTAACATAGGTTGTTTTGCTGGAAGCGCTGTTATCCTGATAAAACTGCTGCAGTGTCACAGTATTGGAATTATCACGCTGCGGGTAGGAGTATACGACGCCGCTGCTCATCATTATTACATGTGACTGACTGTGGCTGGCACCGTGTCTGACAACCGCATTTCCTCCATTGGCATACATGGTGCTTTTAGCAGTGTTCATATCTGCCGAACAGGCAATCTTTGTATAGCTGCCGTCATCGCTGACAGTATCCACTTCAAACTGTCCGCCACTGCATTGCATCGGATAATAGCCAAAGTCTGTCTCAGCCTGAACTGCAATTTCTGCGGTCTGAAAAAACGGCATAAATGCCAGCATCAGAGCAGCGGTAAGAGCAATCAGTTTGATTCTTTTCAGCAGACGCATCATATAATCTTCCTCAATTCAGATTCACATTCACGGTAATTGCAGTATCGCTGTCACGGAGCTGAAGTTTCAGCACGCCATTGTATTTCACCGGATGATCATCCGGATCAAATGCATAGAAGAACAGGTATCCATCATCTTTATTACTGATGGATACACCCAGTATATTGG
>SABF01000483.1 GCA_009929095.1 Erysipelotrichia bacterium | reverse complement strand
CACTATGAACAGTCGGAACAGCAGCCGTCCCCCTTCCTCAGATGGATTCAAACGACCTCAAAAAGAACGCAAAAACACCGGTAAACGCCCTGGGGGTCAAAAAGGACATGAGGGGCGAACCATCGAGTGGTGTGAAACACCGGATGTCATCCAGACTCATCGTGCGTCTTTCTGTGAAGGATGTGGGGCATCTCTTGAGGATGTACCGGCAGAATCTGTTCAGAAACGCCAGGTACATGACATTCCACCGCCACAGATCATTGTTACCGAGCACCACGCAGAGACAGTGGTTTGCCCCCACTGCGGTCAAATCCACGAAGGAGCGTTTCCAGACAATGTTCCTGCACATCTGCAATATGGTAAGACTATCCGGGCACTGATGGTCTATCTCTGCATCTATCAATTGCTCCCCTATGAACGTGCATCAGAAATCTTCACAGACCTCTATGGATGTTCTCCTGTCAAAGCAACCCTGATGAAATCGATTTCAGAATGTTCAGCGAACCTTGAAGGGTTTGAGAATCAGGTGAAACATCTGCTCTCAGATACACAGATTCTGAACGTAGATGAAACCGGGTTGAAACTGAATAAAGACCGGATGTGGCTGCATACGGCAAGTACCGATCTCCTTACCCTCTATGGTTGTCAGCCATCACGAGGTAGAGAGGCAATGGATGCAATTGGAGTACTTCCTGTATTCAAAGGCATCATGGTACACGATTGCTGGTCACCGTACTTCAAATATCAGTGTGATCATGCGGTTTGTAATGCTCACATCCTCCGTGATTTAACAGGGATATCGGAGAATTTCGGTCAGAAATGGAGTGATACAATGCAGGATCTGCTGCTTGAGATCCACACTGCGGTGAAAGAAGCACCCGAATCAGTAGATTCTCTCTCAATGGACGATATCGAAGAATTCCAGAGGAGATTCGATAGTATCATTGAGACAGGGATTGATGAGAATCCTCCATCCACCGAACCTGTTCCAAAGAAACGTGGTCGGAAGAAGAAGACTCGTGCGCAAAACCTCATTGAACGGTGTCAGAAGTACCGGACAGGAATCCTCAGCTTCATGATGGATTTC
>SABF01000107.1 GCA_009929095.1 Erysipelotrichia bacterium | reverse complement strand
ATTGAGTTACTGGTGGTTATTGCAATAATCTCTTTGTTGGTGTCGATACTTTTGCCTTCATTATCATCGGCTCGAGAGTATGCAAACCGTGTAAAGTGCATGACAAACCTTAGAACTTTGCACATGACGGCATTTTTATGGGCTGATCAACATGATGAAAATATGTTCAGGGCATTCAGTGCAGGTCATTCATGGGACTATAACTTCAAGCAGGAAGATTATATTTCCTGTCTTGCACTTGTGCATTCCCGTTTCAGCACCAATACTATGCCAAGCTGGAGTCGGGCACATCCCAATCGCTATATCATGCATAATGGCGAGATCAATACAATTAAGGGGAATGCGGCCAAGATGCTTTCCCGTGAAGAAGTCATGTCTTCTTCTATTATGCGGAATCTGGAAGAACTATATCCGGTTGTCAATGTGAATGGAAGCGACAGTGCCATGCTGGATAATACATTGGAATTCATGATGATGTGCGGAACAGATCTTGCTAAAGCAGTGATGGAACTGATTCCGGAAGCCTGGCAGAATAATTGTTATATGAATCGTAATCGCCATGATTTCTATGAGTATAATGCAACGCTGATGGAACCATGGGACGGTCCGGCCAATATAGTCTTCTCTGATGGTGACATTGTAGGAGCAGTGCTGGATCGAAACGGTCTTCGTCCTTCCCGCTACTATGTGACCGATGATGGAAGAGTTATTCTTTCCAGTGAAGTCGGTGTATTGGATATCCCTGCGGAGCATATCATCCGCAAAGATCGTCTGCGGCCTGGAAAGATGCTGCTGGTGGATACCAGGTCAAGAAGAATCATATCGGATGAAGAAATCAAGAATAGCTATGCATCCGAACATCCTTATGGTGAATGGCTGAATTCAAATCTGCTGATGCTGAAAGATCTGAAGATTCCCAACAAGAGGACAGCTGAAATCACTGGAACGGAACTGCAGAAACAGAAGAAGATTTTTGATTATTCCTATGAGGATCTTCATGATTATATTCAGCCTCTTGCACTGGATGGCAAAGAACCTACTGTCTCCATGGGCGATGATATTCCGCTGGCCTGTCTTTCTGATCGATATCAGCCGCTGTTCAATTTCTTTCAGCAGTCATTTGCTCAGGTTACTAATCCGCCAATTGATTCTATCCGTGAGGAATGCGTCACTTCTTCCTGCGTATATCTAGGCAGAGATGGAAATCTTCTGGAAGATTCGGCGGCAAACTGTCATGTACTGAAAATTGAGAATCCGATTCTGAGCAATTTAGATGTGCTGAAAATACGCGGCATGCACGCAGACGGATTTAAAATTGGTGAACTGAGCATGCTGTACTACAAAAATACTGCTTTGGAAAAGGCCCTCGATCATCTGTTTAATGAGGCAGATAAACTGCTGAAGGCCGGCTGCAATATTTTAATTCTTTCCGATCGCGGTGTTGATGAAAATCATGTGCCGATGCCATCTCTGCTTGCTATATCTGGATTAAACCAGTATCTGGTCCGAACCAGAAAACGCATGAGCTGTGCACTGATCCTTGAAAGCGCAGAACCAAGAGAAGTTCATCACCTGGCGGTACTGCTTGGCTATGGTGCAAGTGCCGTCAATCCTTATCTTGCGCATGACTGCATTCGACAGCTGATCGATGAAGGCTGCTTGAATAAGGACTATTATGCGGCGGTCAAAGACTATGACATGGGTCTTCTAAAAGGCATTGTCAAGATTGCATCCAAGATGGGCATTTCAACGATTCAGTCTTATATGGGATCACAGAATTTTGAGGCAATCGGATTGTCGGAAGAAGTTACATCGAAGTATTTCAATCAGCCAATCAGCAGAATTGGCGGCTGGACACTAAAGGACATTGAGCGAAAGACAGATGAGCAGCACAGCCGGGTATTTGATCCATTCGGCCGTACCGTCAGCCTTACAGAAGACTCGCGCGGAGCACATCGGCTGCGTTCACATCAGGAAATACATTTATTCAATCCTAATACAATTCATCTTTTGCAGAAAGCAGTTCGCAGCAACGATAGGGCATCATATGAACAATACGTTTCTTCCATAGAACATATGGAAAAGAAAATGCGCTTAAGAGGCTGTCTGTCTTTTAAACCGCAGAAATCAATTCCACTTGATGAAGTAGAACCAAAAGAGAAAATAATTGCTCGCTTCAAGGCGGGAGCAATGTCATATGGAGCACTTTCCAGAGAAGCACATGATGCGATTGCCATTGCCATGAATCGACTGAATGCCCGTTCCAATTCTGGGGAAGGCGGAGAAGAAGAACAGTGTTATATCACATCAGAAAACGGTGATAATCGATGCTCAAAGATTAAGCAGGTTGCTTCTGCACGATTTGGTGTGACATCTGATTATCTAAATCACGCGGAAGAAATTCAAATCAAAATGGCTCAGGGGGCAAAACCCGGAGAGGGAGGTCAGCTGCCCGGCTCGAAAGTTTATCCTTGGATTGCTGACGCAAGACATGCAACACCAGGAGTCACACTGATTTCACCTCCGCCGCATCACGATATCTATTCCATCGAAGATCTTGCACAGCTGATCTATGATCTGAAATGTGCGAATGACAATGCACGCATCAATGTGAAGCTTGCATCTCAGCTTGGTGTTGGAACGGTTGCGGCTGGAGTCGCCAAGGCAGGAGCTCAGATTATTTTGATCTCCGGTTTTGACGGGGGCACTGGAGCGGCGCCGAAGAACGCTGTCTATCATGCTGGATTGCCATGGGAACTCGGCATTGCCGAAGCGCAGCAGGCATTGACGCTCAATGGTTTGAGAAGCAGAGTAATTTTGGAAACAGATGGCAAACTGCTGTGCGGCAGAGATATTGTCATGGCAGCACTGCTTGGTGCTGAGGAGTATGGTTTTGGATCAATCCTGCTGGTAAGTCTTGGATGTGTCATGATGCGGGTATGCAGTCTGGATACCTGTCCAGTCGGTATATGCACACAGAATCCGGAATTGAGAGAACGCTTTGCCGGCACACCGGAGCATGTTATTAATCTGATTAACTTTCTGGCGGATGACGTAAGGCACTATATGGCAGAACTTGGCTTTCATACGATGGATGAAATGATTGGACGTACAGATATCCTGGAACAAAGCCGTGAGACGGCAGGACTGGATCTTTCCAGGATGCTTGCATACGCTGACTCTCATGAAGTATATGCTTCAAAAGATTTCTATGATTTTAAACTCAACAGTCGTGCAGATGCTGCATTGATTGATGAATCATTCCGCAAAGCTCTGGAAAAACAGATGCACTGGAATCGATCAGTGCATCTGCAGAATACTGATCGTTCTTTTGGCGCTTTTCTGGGATCTCAAATCACCCGCAGATATTCGCATGGTCTCAGGGATGATACATTTTCGATCGACTGCAGCGGAAGCGGAGGTCAGAGTTTTGGCGCATTCATTCCCCGAGGACTTACTTTGAATCTTACGGGTGACTGCAATGACTATCTGGGAAAAGGTCTGTCCGGAGGTATCATTGCTGTTAAAAATGAACAAGATGTCATCTACGATCCGGGATCTAGTATTCTAATCGGAAATGTTGCACTGTATGGTGCCACTTCTGGAAAAATATTTATCTCCGGCATGGCTGGTGAGCGTTTTGCAGTGCGAAATTCCGGTGCACTTGCGGTGTGTGAAGGCTGCGGAGAACATGGCCTGGAATATATGACTGGCGGTACGGTACTGATTCTTGGTCAGGTTGGTAGAAATCTAGCGGCTGGTATGAGCGGCGGAACTGCTTATGTCTATGATCCTTTGAATACACTGTATGCATCGCTGAACACCAGCATGATCCGTATGGATGAAGTATCCGAGAAACACGATTCTGAAATGATTCGGATTCTTTTGAATGAGCATATTATGCGCACTGGTTCTTTGCTTGGCGCAAGAATTCTAAAACGCTTTGATGAGGAAATATGCCATTTTAAAAGAATTGTTCCGATGGAATATCAGAAGATGATGAAACGTATACATGATTTTGAAGAAAAGGGAATGACTCGCAGTGAAGCAGAACTGGAAGCTTTCAATATTGCGAAAGGCGGACGATGACATGGGCAGCCTGACTGGATTTATTGATTATCCTCGCATGGATAAAACCGAACGAAAAATATCTGAACGTTTGAAAGACTTTAATGAGTTTCGCATTGCGATTTCTGAAAAGGAACAGTGCAGACAGGCTGCACGCTGCATGAACTGCGGTGTGCCAGGCTGCCAGTGGGGTCAATTGCTGGAGGGGAAGGCTGTCGGCTGCCCATTGAATAATCTGATAGCGGAATTCAATGATGCCCTGTATCATGGACAGGAGAAATTGGCGCTGCAGCGTCTGCTAAAGACCAATCCATTTCCGGAATTTACAGCAAGAGTCTGCCCGGCTCTGTGTGAAAAAGCATGTACCTGCGGATTGAATGAGAATCCGGTTGCGATTAAGGATAATGAATACTCAATCATTGAAAAGGCATTTGAACTGGGAATGATCCAGCCGGCTGTCATCAGCATCCGTACGGGCAAAAAGGCAGCTGTCATTGGTTCAGGTCCTGCCGGACTGGCTGCGGCAGACTGGCTGCGGCAGACTGGCTGAATCGCCGCGGTCATGAAGTGACCGTATATGAAAAAGACGACCGAATTGGCGGTCTGCTCATGTATGGAATTCCCAATATGAAATTGGACAAGCAGATCATTGCCCGAAGAGAAGAACTGCTGAGGACTTCTGGAATTCAATTTATAACCGGCACAGAAATATCAAGCCCATCTCAGGCAGAGCAGATCCGGCATGATTATGATGCAGTTATACTTGCCTGCGGAAGCCGTCAGCCAAGAAAACTGAATACAGAACTGCCCGCGCATGGAGCATATTATGCAGTGGATTATCTGCGCCAGGTCACAAAACATCTTCTTGATGGAACAGAAGTCATTTCAGCAGAGAACAGACATGTAGCTGTTGTCGGCGGCGGTGATACTGGGAATGACTGTGTGGGATCCTCTCTGCGCCAGCATTGTGCAAGTATCATCCAACTTGAGATCATGCCGCAGCCGCCTCTGACAAGAACAGCTGACAATCCATGGCCGGAATGGCCGAATATTAAAAAAACAGATTATGGACAGGAAGAGGCAGCTGAGGTTTTCGGAAGTGATCCGCGAAGATACAATACAACAGTAAAGTCAATTGAAACAGACAGCAGAGGAAACATCACTGCTCTGACTATTGTTGAAACGTCACTGCAGAAAGATGAAAAGGGGAAAACGGTCTTTGTAAACAAAGATGGAACTGAAGAAACTATTCCCTGTGATCTGCTTCTGATAGCAGCTGGTTTTGCCGGCTGTGAAACTGGTATCATCCAGGCGTTTGATCTTCCCTCTGAGCACGGCAGAATTGTCGCAGATGGCTGTCACGTCCGGGATAATCTTTTTACCGCCGGAGATATGCATGTTGGCCAGTCGCTTGTTGTACGGGCAATCCAGGAAGGCATTGACTGTGCAAAACAGGCTGATCAGTTTCTGATTGGCTGAATTATTTCTCAAACACCGTAATATTAAATTCTTCTGTGAGACTCAGGCAGTTCAGCTGTCTGAGTTTTTCGATGCCGGCATTTCCTGTATGATAGGCATACGGGGTCATCTGGAACAGATTCATCAGCTGTTCGCTATCTGCCTTGAACTGCGAAGTGACTGTATCTGTGCTGACCTTTTTCAGATTTGTGATCAGTTCTTTTTCTCTGTTCAAGTAGGGTGTTTCATAGAGC
>SABF01000482.1 GCA_009929095.1 Erysipelotrichia bacterium | reverse complement strand
ATTCTACTCCGAGAAAAGCAGCGATTTGGCTTGACGTATACTGTGCGCCAATTTGTAGAGAAGAAATTAGTCTGTTTGTATATTCTGTGTTTCCAACCATTTTCTATCTTGATTTCAGGATACATCACTAATTCCGATCGGTCCAGATGAATTCAATTGTTTTAACAGGCCAATTTTTTAACCAATTTCAATTGTGAATATTCGCTTGTAAAAGCACCGGTGTAATACTTGATGGCACCGGTGCCGAAATCTAATTGAGCACCACCTAAATCTTCAGCTTCGATTTGGAATAATACTCGCGCATGTTGAATTCGCCGCAGTCCAGCCGGCACAGTCCTGAAAGTATCCTGTTGAGCAAGCTTTCGCTCTTCGTTGATTCTCCCAGCCTAACATACCAGTCCTTTGGATTGAACTGCGAGCAGAAGACAGTTGGCTTGATCTCGTTCCTTTTCTCCACAAGCTCGAACAGGAAGCTGAGCTGGGATTCTGTCACTGTGCTGCCCAGCCATTCATCGATGATCAGCATGTCATAATTGGAAACCTTCCTGAGATACTTCCTTCTCTGCACCTGTGATTCAATGCATTCATAATCAGTCAGCAGATCAGGCATGCGCACGAAGAATGTTCTCTTCAGCCTGGAGCAGGCATGAGTCCCGATGCAGCTGGCGATGAATGACTTCCCGCAACCCGTCGGGCCATAGATGGCGATGTCCGTGGCATACTCCATGAAGTTGCCGGTCGATATCTGTCCGATAAGCTGCCTGTCGAGCTTCCTCTCAGGCAGGTACTCTATGCCGGAGAATGAGGCGTTCGCATACTTTATGCAGGACCGGCTCTTGAGCATCTCCTGCCGGTGCCCGCTCTTGATTCCATGCAGGTCAGCTATGGCGAACTGTAGCCGCTGGTCAAACGGCATGTCCATGAACTGGGGAACGCGCTCCTGGTTCCTGAGGATTACTTCGAGTTCTGGGATTCTGAGGTCGTTCAGCATGTCTCTTGTAGTCTGGTCAATCATTGCCGTCACCTCCAAATCTCTCGAAGTAGCTGCTGCCTTTCAGGATCCCCTTGGTAGCCTGTGCCTTGCTTCTGGCC
>SABF01000481.1 GCA_009929095.1 Erysipelotrichia bacterium | reverse complement strand
CAGTCTTCTTAACTGCTTTCTTTGTGGATGCCGATACTTTAGCATTGGCCTTCTCAATATCAAGTCTGATCGCTGCCTGTTCTGCTGCCAGTCTTGCAATCGGGACTCTGTACGGCGAGCATGACACATATGTCAGACCCACACGGTTGAAGAATTCAATAGATGCCGGATCTCCGCCGTGTTCTCCGCAGACGCCGAGCTTAATGTCAGGACGTGTAGTACGACCCTTGTCAGAAGCCATCTGAATCAGCTGTCCAACACCATTCTGGTCAACGTGAGCGAAAGGATCAGATTCGTATATGTGCTTGTCGTAGTAGTCTTTCAGGAAATGACCTGCATCATCACGGGAGAAACCAAATGTCATCTGCGTAAGATCGTTGGTTCCGAAACTGAAGAATTCAGCTTCCTTTGCAATCTCATCTGCGAGCAGAGCTGCACGCGGAATTTCAATCATGGTACCAACTTCATACTCCATGTTGACACGGTTTTCCTTAATGACCTGATCTGCAGTGTGGACAACAATGTCCTTGACATACTTCAGTTCTTTTGGATCACCGACTAATGGAATCATGATCTCAGGAACTAAATGCCAACTGCGATGCTTTTTGTTGATATTGATAGCAGCCTCAATAATTGCTCGAGTCTGCATCTCACCGATTTCAGGATAGGTTACATCTAAGCGGCAGCCACGATGACCCATCATCGGGTTGAATTCGTGGAGTGCGTTGCATGTTTCGTTCAGTTCTTCAACACTCATTCCCATCTCTTTTGCAAGTTCCACAATCTGTGATTCTTCTTTTGGAACAAATTCATGCAGAGGCGGGTCAAGAAGACGTACGGTAACGGACTGTCCTCTCATCTCTTCGTAGATACCTTCAAAATCACTGCGCTGCATAGGAAGCAGCTCATTCAGATATTTTCTGCGTTCTTCAATAGTTCTTGAGACAATCATTTTGCGAATAGCGGCAATACGTTCGTCATCGTTGAAGAACATATGTTCAGTGCGAACAAGTCCAACTCCTTCAGCGCCAAATTCGTAAGCACGCTTTGTATCCGCAGGAGTGTCCGAATTTGTACGTACATGAAGTGTACGTC
>SABF01000106.1 GCA_009929095.1 Erysipelotrichia bacterium | reverse complement strand
GGAAGTATATCCATAAGGATGGCTGCCCAGCTTTCGGCCGTTGAGATAAACAGCTGCATTCATGTATACACCCTCAAAGGTTACAGTGACTCGCTTGTGACCGTCATTGGAAAAAGGAAATGTTTTGCGGTACCAGCCGGTTTCGCCCAGCAGAAATCCTGATTCAGCTTCTCCATCGGCAGTGAAGTCCGTACTGATTGACCAGTCATGAGGCAGGCTGACACTTTGCCATGAGGAATCGTCCAAAGCAGTGGATTCTGCGTGGTTTGGATCACTCAGGATGAATTTCCAATCATCATTGAAAAGAACTGATCTTCCGCCATTCTTCAGTTCAGGCGTACTGAAATAAACAGCATTGACTTCAGAGTCTGAAGATTCACTGTCTGCATCTGTTTCAGCAGAAGCAGTTCTATCAGTATCTGAGGGAATAGACGTGGCATCTGCTTCAGCTGTATTAGAACATCCGCTGATCAAAAGACAGCACAATATCATCATGGACAAAAGGTATTTTTTCATGAATGCTCCTTATGCAAACAATTGTAGCAGAAACAGGTTTGTTCATTTAAGGATGTGGCATTATACTTCTATTGTTGAAAGTAGAGAATATCTTATGAATAAATATATGAAGGCGGCAATTCAGGAAGCGGATTTCGGCATCAGTCAGAATGAAGGCGGTCCATTTGGTGCAATCATTGTAAAAGACGGCTTGATCATCGGCCGGGGACATAATGAGGTTGTTAAGCAGAAAGATCCGACCTGTCATGGAGAAATTATGGCAATTCATGATGCCTGCAGAACGCTGGACACTTTTGATCTGACCGGATGTGAACTTTATACCACTGGGGAACCATGTCCGATGTGCCGAGGTGCTATTCTTTGGGCAAATATTTCGAAGGTTTATTTTGGATGCAGTACGCTCGATACCGAAATTATCGGTTTCCGCGACCGAGCATTTTACCATAGATTTGAAAATCATGAATTGACCGATACAACGGAACTGGATCGGGATGAATGTCTTAAACTGTATGAACGCTATCGAAAATTGAACAGAAAAACCACCTACTGAGACAATGATATGGATAAGAAAAAAAAGGTGGTAATAGGATTTTCACTGATTGCTCTGGCCGTTGGATTTACTGTTCTGATTATCCTGTATATCGGCATTCCGATGGTGAAAATGGCTCAGGAACCAGCACAGTTCAAGGCCTATATAGCCGGCCTTGGTCCTTATGGCTGGCTGATATTTATGGGCATGATCATCTTGCAGGTCATTGTGGCAGTGATACCTGGAGGTCCTTTTCAAATTGCTTCCGGCTATGTCTATGGAGCAATATGGGGCACAGTCCTCTGTGATATTGCTACTACTCTCGGCAGTCTCTTTGTGTTTCTGCTGGTTAGGAAATTCGGGCTGAGTTTTATTGAACTATTCTTTGCTAAGGAAAAGATTGAGTCGGTAAAAATTCTTAAATCCACTGAAAAGCAGAACTTTCTGATTTTTCTATTGTTTCTGATTCCCGGCACTCCTAAGGATCTGCTGTCTTATCTGGTGGGTCTTACTGATATGAAGATATCCACCTGGCTGCTGATTACTTCTGCAGGCAGATTGCCGGCTATTCTGCTTTCAACGTTAAGCGGCAGTGCTCTTTCCTCAAAAAGATATGAGATATTTGCGATTGTCATGGCTGTGATACTGGTCTTTTCCATTGCCGGCATGGTATTCTATTCCGGTCATAATAAAGACGATTCCAGGGGAAATGCCTGAGTATTCAGGCAGAAGGAGAACATGTCTATGCAGAAAGCAGTGATCACAGTAGTTGGCAGGGATACCGTTGGCATTATTGCAAGAGTCTGCACCAATCTTGCAGATGAACGAATCAACATTCTGGATATTACCCAATCTATCGTCAATGGTTATTTCAACATGATGATGATTGTTGATGTAACCGATCTGAAAAAGCCTTTTGGAGAAGTCTCTGATGATATGGAAGAACTTGGGGAAAAGATCGGTGTTCAGATTCGCTGCCAGAAGGAAGAAATCTTTGATTCTATGCACCGGATTTAAGGAGAGATATACATGATAAATCTGACTGAGGTCGAAGAGACCAATCAAATGATTGAAAAGGACAATCTGGATGTACGAACGATTACCATGGGCATCAGTCTTCTGGACTGTGCAGATCCGGATTTGAATACCTTTCTGAAAAAAATACACATCAAGATTGTCAGCAGTGCCAAAGACCTTGTTCGAGTTGGCAATGAGATTTCTAAGGATTATGGTATTCCCATTGTTCATAAGCGGGTATCCATCACTCCGATTTCACTTGTCGCGGCATCCTGCTGCAAATCTATTGATGATTATGTAGAAGTAGCCAAAGTGCTGAATGATTCAGCCAAGGAGATTGGTGTTAATTTTCTTGGCGGCTATTCTGCTTTGGTAAATAAAGATATGACTCCGGCAGAAGAACTGCTGATTAAGTCTTTGCCAAGAGCGCTGGCTGCCACAGATCTGGTATGTGCATCGGTCAATGTTGGTTCCACAAAGACCGGCATTAATATGGATGCAGTGCGTCTGCTTGGTCAGGTGATAAAAGAAGCGGCGGTCAGAACTGAAAAAACTGAGTCCAGCGGCTGCACTAAACTGGTTGTTCTATGCAATGCTCCGGATGATAACCCATTTATGGCAGGTGCATTCCACGGTGTTACAGAAGGTGATCGCGTTCTGAATATTGGCGTTTCCGGACCTGGAGCAGTTAAAAATGCATTAGAGAAGGTACATGGAGAATCGTTTGAAGTACTATGTGAGACAGTTAAAAAGACGGCATTTAAAGTGACCCGTATCGGTCAGCTGGTTGCTCGTGAGGCATCTCGTCGACTGAATGTGCCCTTTGGCATTGTGGACCTTTCACTCGCTCCTACACCGGCTGTTGGCGACAGTGTTGCAGATATACTCTGTGAAATGGGACTTGAAAAAGCCGGTGCTCCTGGAACAACGGCTGCGCTTGCACTGCTGAATGACCAGGTGAAGAAGGGCGGCATTATGGCTTCTTCCTATGTGGGCGGTCTGTCAGGTGCATTTATCCCGGTCAGTGAAGATCAGGGTATGATTGATGCAGCATCATGCGGTGCGCTGACGATCGAAAAACTTGAGGCTATGACCTGTGTCTGCTCTGTCGGCCTGGATATGATAGCAATTCCGGGAGATACCAAGTCTTCCACCATTTCTGGCATTATCGCAGATGAAATGGCAATCGGGATGATTAACCAGAAGACGACAGCTGTACGAATCATTCCGGTTATTGGCAAAACCGTCGGTGATATGGCAGAGTGGGGCGGACTGCTTGGACACGGTCCCGTCATGAAAGTGAATCCGTATTCCTGTGATGAATTCATCAGTCGCACTGGACGCATTCCGGCACCGATTCACAGTTTTAAAAACTAAAGTGCATAGATAAAGCTCTGCTGCGGCAGAGCTTTTATTTTATGTGAAGAACTTCTCTCAGTATTCTTCCATCATACATCAGATGTTTAATTTGATCAGGATGATCAATTGTCAGGTCCATGGTATTGAAGTATTTTTTGATTTTATTCTGATACCGTTTCAGTGAAGGGTTTAGATTCAGACTGTTATTCTGGTATATCTGTTCAAAATACAGATAAGACATTGTCCAGATGATTTCCATGCATGAATCTTCAATCCAGAAATCAGTGTACTCAAAATTCGGCAGAGTCTGTTCCAGCAGCCGGGTGATGAGATTGAGACCATCTTCCGACGATCGCCAGATATCTGCATAAATGTAATCGAAATTACTGAGAAAGCTCTGATTGAAATAATCGAATGCATCACCGCAGATCAGCTTCAGCGGTTTTTGAACTGAAAACTGCGGCAGTATATGTTTTTTAAAAAGTTTGATAACTTCTTCAGATTGCTCAATGACAGTAATCTCTTTGACAGCTGGATTGCGCATGGCCATAAAGGTGAAATAGCCAATGCCCAGACCGAAAGTGCATACTTTGCCGCAGGCTTTTGCGGCAGCAGGATCATTGGTCATGGCTTCTGAAGGGGAATCCAGCATCCAGTCCTGATCGTTCTGATAAAGCATGACAGTTTCACAATCTTGATCCAGAGCTCTCAGCATCATCCAGTCATTCAGTTCACGAAGCGGGTCTTTCTGCAGCGCATTGGCATTGAACAGGCGATTTCCTTCGATCAGATCAGTTTCATAGGAAAATCCATCACAGTTGATGCAATCTAGGTGCACTGACTTGTGATAAGGGGACTGCCGCCACTGTTCTGCGGAAATATACAGAGAAGGCCATGAATCATCCTGTACCTGAAATTCTGCGAAACCGGCTTCCTGCATCTGCTTTTGAATCTTTTTTTCTCTTGCCGGAGCAATCTTCATGTCAACAAAGCGATTTTTGTGCTGGTCATTCAGATTTTTCCGGCAGCGGATAAAGAACGAATCCATTTCACTGTTATGTATGAGTCTCATAGATAGATTCTAGCATGTGTTTACAGTATGATGAAAATGTAACCTAGATTCCTCAGAATACACTGATATAATAAACAAGTTTGAAAGAGAGAAAATAACTGATGAGTGAAATGTGGCTCGCATTGATACTGTTTGTCATCATGTATGCACTGCTGCTTAGTTTTTCTGATTATCGCTGGATGATTGCCCTTGGTGCTGCATTTATCTTTCTTGTACTTGGAATTCTGCCATGGTCTCAGGCACTAGGAGCAGTGAATTGGAATGTCATTATGATGATATCCGGAACGATGATCGTTGTTGAACTGTTCATTCAGAGCCGTATGCCGGTACGTATGGCAGAAGTGCTTTTGAAGATTGTGCCAAATGTAAAATGGGCGGTGATTGCCCTGAGCCTTTTTGCGGGAGTTATTTCGGCATTTGTTGATAATGTGGCTACTGTACTCATGGTAGCACCGGTCGGACTTGCTGTTGCACGTCAGTTGGATACAAATCCGGTTCCGGTCATTATTGCCATTGCCGTATCCAGCAATCTGCAGGGAGCTGCAACACTGGTAGGTGATACAACCAGTATTCTCCTCGGCAGTTATGCCAACATGTCCTTTAATGATTTCTTCGTGTTTATGGGCAAGCCTGGTATTTGTCTTGCCGTAGAAACCGGAGCATTGCTGACAATTCCAGTTTTGCTTTTTCTGTTTCGCAGAGAGACGGCTTCCGTTGATTCCAATGTTAAAACAGTAGTCAGTGATCATGTTCCTTCTGTATTGATGATTGCGGTTGTGGCATGTCTGATCATTGCCTCACAATTTGAAAACAAGCCTGAACTCACCAATGGCATGATCTGCTGTGGAATTGGTGCAATTGGTATCATTTATGAATCCATCATAGCTCACAGCACTGCAGTGATTAAAAATACATTGAAAGCAGTAGATTACAAGACAATCCTACTGCTATGCGGATTATTTATCGTCATTGCCGGTATTACAGAGGCTGGTGTCATTGATGCTGCAGCACAACTGTTTGTAACACTGGGTGCCGGATCTAAACTAAGAATCTTCATACTGATTGTTACGGTATCGATTGTTTTGAGTGCGTTTGTAGATAACATTCCATATGTGGCAACAATGCTGCCGGTGGTAACCGGCATCTCCGCCATCTTCGGCATAGATCCTTACCTCTTTGACTACGGTCTCTTGATTGGTGCAACATTGGGCGGCAACCTGACACCGGTTGGTGCCAGTGCCAATATTGCCGGTATCGGAATTCTGCAGAAAGAGGGTTATGAAGTATCTACCAAGGACTTTATGCGTATAGGGG
>SABF01000480.1 GCA_009929095.1 Erysipelotrichia bacterium | reverse complement strand
GAGCAAGACCATCTGCATCCTTATGACAGATTTGACAGTGCAAAGCCGATTTCGGTATCTATGGATGATTGGCGTAGATGGCGTGGCAACAGAAATCGTCTGCCAAACCTTCAGCTACTGGAAGGCAGAAGTAATGGAAGCAAGAATGCTATGCGCCTTGTGGACTACTATAACGATATGAATGATGAGCAGAAGGCGGTGTTCCACAAAGAGGCTCTTATTCCGGATGGAGTTTCTCTTGAATTGGAAAATTTCGAAGAGTTCTACGAAAAACGTAAGGAATTGCTGACTACTAAAATTCGTCAGCTGCTTGGATAAAGTAACAGTAAATAGATTGGAGGTGTACCACAGTGGCTGAGATGAAACAGATACACGATTTCGCTGTGAAATGGTGCGATAAGTTCAGAGACCAGAACATCAACTACATAGAACTTGTTGACCACTATATGGCTGACGATTGCGATGCTCTTGGTTTTGAGATGGACTGTGGTCATGCCTTTTCTGAGAAATACGGCAATGCAGCAAACAACCATGAGGCTTTAGACAGAATCATTGATGATGTGACCGATATTCCCCTGCTTGGTTCTGCAATCTATTCCCAATGGCGCTATTTCAATCATTGGGCATATACAGGTGCAGAAATCTTGGAGCCGAAAAATCGTGCATGGTTTATCCTGGCATTAAGCAGGCTGGCATTGCTGTCCGGGGAGAACCCTTTTATATTCCAAGGCACACTAAAGAAGATGCGTATCATATCAAATAATATCTGCTATGGTCCTATGCCGGAACCTGATGAAGAGGTGGAACAGCATCTGACTATCAACAATGAAGGTCGTGTTTGGTTTTCGGGATATAATTTTGGTCGTGGCGGAGAACGATACGAGAAAGCCAGAAGTAAGAACTTCAAAATTGATAAATCGGCGGCAGACAAGTTGTTTGGAGCAATCGCAGCTTACTTCGGTAATGAATACACAGAAATTTTTGCAACGGATATTGGTGATTGGGTTATGGAACTGATCAATACCGAAGGTGTCATATATAAATTCAGAGGTTCTCTGTGTGCTGACTTCGATTATGAAGGCACAGATTTATCAGACC
>SABF01000479.1 GCA_009929095.1 Erysipelotrichia bacterium | reverse complement strand
GCGTTGTCTTCAGCAGAGAAAGATCCGTTTGAACATCGCTGCCAATGACGGTTGCATCGAGTTCCACCCCATTGTCAAATGTTACGGTGATGCGGATGGCATTATTCAGAATTCGAAAACTGGTCAGAATATCTGTTTCTTCTGCATCTGAGGTATAGATGATGCCGGATGCAGTCCGGGCTGTTTCATTTTCCACATAGGCAGTGACTGTCACAATCTTTGCCTGTGTCAGTTCCGCAGTCTTTGTAATATCCGTCGTATAGCCATTGACCGTATTGTTAACAACCACGGTTCCGCCGGAACCAGACGCCGGGGCATTATCCGAAATGGTTTTACTGATTCCGAACAGACTGACTGAGAGAAAGATGTTCCATGCCACAAGACATGCTGCAGCTGCCCATATCCACTTTTTCATTGAAGTCACCGCCTTTCAGTATTTCATACTGTCCTGCCGCACTGATGACAAGACCCGGATTCAGCTGACCCGACTTCTCTCTCAGTGCACTGACCGCTGTATCCAGCGCCTGCTGCTGTGTATTGGCTTCCTGACTGATATGAGCCAGAATGATTCTCTTTGTTTTCTCTGTGACAATGTTCTGAAGCACAGCAGATGCGTCCTCATTGCACAAGTGTCCGGAATCAGAAGCAATCCGCATTTTGAGAAACTGCGGTCTGCTTGTTTCCATCAGCATCTCCACATCGTGATTGCTTTCCAGAATGATGTAGTCAGCACCTCTCATAAGGGGCAGATATCGATCTTTAATATATCCGGTATCTGTAATATAAACCAGTTTCTCCTGCCATGTCTCAAGAATGTATCCCACTGTATCCGGGGCATCATGCGACATTGCCAGCGGAGTGACGGTCATATGCTGAAGCTGAAACTTCTGCTCGGGCATCACCGGAATGACATCAAGATCAGAAATAGGAATCGGGGAATAGACCGGAGTTTTCTTAAACTGCCTGATCTGCGAGATATGATCGGTATGACCATGCGTGATCAGCACCGCATCAAGATCTTCTTTCGATAAGCCTAAAGCATCAAAGCATTTCATAAGATAACTCTTGGTTGTACCGCAGTCGATCATCAGAAATCCG
>SABF01000478.1 GCA_009929095.1 Erysipelotrichia bacterium | reverse complement strand
ACGGAATGCTTGTCCTGGGAGCCAACGGCGATTATTACGCGGGATCGAAAACCGGCATCGGCAATTCGCACGGCCGGAGAACCGGTTCGGCCATCATCAGCCGCGACTATTTCGGACCCGGACGTTTCGAAGTGCGGGCTAAGATAATGCCGCGTTTCGGCGGGGCAACGGCGTTCTGGACTTATTACAATGACGGAACCGTCAATCACGAAATTGACATTGAGCTGAATGTCAGCAACGATTTCCATAATTCGTGGTTCACCAACTGGCTGACCGAGTCAAACTATGTTTCCATGGATATGAAAACACCGGTTTTGCATAACGGTTACAGAGAGTGACTATTTCTTTCTGGAGCATCGGTATGGTGACAGGATTGACGTCATTACCCAAATCACCTCTTGCTACAAAGAATGCATCTCCCATAGAGATTATGGCTTCAGTATTCTGGATAGATTCCAGAGTTTCAAATTTGACTACGAGAATGGGCTTCTGAGGTGATTGCGGGAACATTTCAAGAACTTCCCGGACATCACTTTCAGATCGAACCATTGATATTGCAAGCATATCAATACACTCTGATACAGCATAATGGATCAACTGTCTATCGTAGGTACTGATGTATGGAATATCGTGATGTACTCCATCAATTTTGATGTGAGCATTGATACGCAGATCATCAGAATTCAAGAATTTGATTCTGAATTGATTGTTATCATGCGACATTATTGTAGCTCGCAGCTCACCATTCATA
The DNA here is from genome assembly GCA_009929095.1 of Erysipelotrichia bacterium. Taxonomy (GTDB): domain Bacteria; phylum Bacillota_I; class Bacilli_A; order Erysipelotrichales; family Erysipelotrichaceae; genus Bulleidia. The sequence continues at coordinate 348 of SABF01000478.1, read as the reverse complement.
AACAAAACAGTTCTACCGATAAGGTGTTGCATCTCAAAGATTGGATAATCAGTATGAATTGCCTGAAGCTCTCCAGTTGAGTCAAAACCTATTGGCATCAATAACAACTCTTCATCAGTTACGATTTTGAGTGTGACATCATATCCACTAACTCGATATTCTGGACCTGGGAGATCAAGCATGATCTTTATTGAATTACCTTGAAAGCAACTGCGAATCAAAGACACTAAAGTAGAGATTTCTTCAAGATTCGAATGTGATGCATTGATCCTGGCGATGGTCATTCCTGCTGCTTTGAATTTCAGCAGTAATTCAGCATTGATAGTAGATGGATTTATCGTGCAAATT
>SABF01000477.1 GCA_009929095.1 Erysipelotrichia bacterium | reverse complement strand
GTATTACTTTGTTCCCTATATTCTCGCTGATCATCCGGAACTGTCAGGAAGAGAAGTATTGGATCTTTCGAAACAGATGACAGACGGACACAAGATGGAATTGTTCATTCTTGATATTTCATTCTTTTTCTGGAATATTCTGGTTGTACTAACATGGGGTGCAGCCGGTTTATTCTATGTATATCCATACATTGCTCAGACACAAGCGTTTTGCTACCGCGATTTTATTCGCAGCGGTGCAGATCCGACCAGACCGAATGAAACAGGGTTTGCAGTGGGCAGTGCGCCGATTCTATAAATCGATCAAAGACCTTGAAACACCATCTGCTGTTTCACTGAAGCAGTACTTACTCATTTACTAAAGCAAAATCAAAACAGCTGGATTATTCTTTGGATTCAGGAGCAGTCGGAGCACTATGCAAAATGCTGCACTGATTGATATGAAGTCAATGGATGATCAGACTGCCATTATCAGCGCTGATCTTCAGATCAAAGAAGTCCGGATGGAATATGATCTTTGCCTGTCATGCAGACAGTAAGTGCGTAAGGTGATAACTGCATCGTACTGACTGTGAAGACAACGGATAGATATCATTGCGCAAAGTTAGCAGCACAGGTTTTTACTGAAAAAGCATCCGTCACAAAAGACATGCGGCTGCCGAGTTCCATTGCGCATTTGGAAGTATGGTTCCTGTTTGCAGGATGAATGAAACAGTGCATTCATTCTGCTTTTTTGCGTATTGGCTGCCATTTTGACGGGATATGCTAAAATAACCACAGATATAGACTGAGGGGAGCATTGCATGATCAAGGGAATTTTGTTTGATTTTGACGGTACATTGTCCAATCGCGTGGAGTCTGCATACTTTATGTACCGGTATCTAGTACATTGTCTGAAACCGGAAATGGATATTCATTCACCGGAATTCGAAGCAGTTGTTCAGAAGTGCATGCTGTGGGATGAGTTTGGAACGATCAGCAAGAAACATGTTTTGAACAAACTGAAAGAGAACTTTGCCCCGGACATGGATGTGGAAAAATGGGCAGTCGACTGGTATGAGATTTTTCCTGAATACCAGGTTGAACAGCCGGACTGCTATAGAG
>SABF01000476.1 GCA_009929095.1 Erysipelotrichia bacterium | reverse complement strand
AGAAATCATCCCGCCTGCGACAGAAGGTTTTCTTGAATCTGTAAACAGCGCTCCGTGGCTGTCATCTCTGATACTTGATGGAATAATCGGCGGGGTCGGGGCAGTCCTCGGATTCCTTCCTCAGATGCTCGTACTGTTCTTTGTGCTCGGGCTCCTTGAGGAATGCGGCTATATGGCAAGGATAGCGTTCATCATGGACAGGATATTCCGTAAATTCGGCCTTTCAGGAAAATCATTCATACCTATGCTTGTAGGTACCGGATGCAGCGTACCTGGAATAATGGCTTCTCGTACTATAGAAAATCAGAATGACCGACGAATGACCATAATCACGACTTCATTCATACCATGCTCTGCAAAGCTGCCTATAATAGCGCTTATCGCCGGAGCACTCTTCCCTGGATCTGTACTGATAGCTCCATCTGCGTATTTTGCAGGTATAGCTTCAATAATAGTTTCGGGAATAATACTCAAAAAGACGCGCGGATTTGCCGGAGACCCTTCTCCTTTTGTAATGGAGCTTCCTGCATATCACATGCCTTCGATGAAGAACGTGATGCTTCATGTGCTTGACCGTGGAAATTCATTTGTAAAAAAAGCGGGAACTATCATATTCCTTGCGAGTGGAACTATATGGTTCCTGAGCTCATTTGATTTCACTCTCAGCATGACTGATACTTCAGATTCTATACTTGCGTTCCTTGGAGGCCTTATTGCCCCGGTATTCGCTCCTATAGGATTTGGAAACTGGGAGTCGGCGGTTGCGACTATAACAGGTCTTATTGCAAAGGAAAACGTAGTAGGAACCTTCGGAGTTCTGCTCGGATTCGAAGAGGTTGCAGAAAATGGCGCAGAAATATGGACGGCCATGGGATCATCCTTCACTCAGATATCAGCTTACTCATTCCTGCTGTTCAACCTTCTGTGCGCCCCTTGCTTCGCAGCGATCGGTGCCATAAGAAGAGAGATGGCAAGCGCCAGATGGACATGGTTTGCGATAATATACCAGACTGGATTCGCATATACTGTATCGTTCATTTTCTACCAGTTCGCGCTGTTCTTCACAGGAGGCGGGATGACTGTAATGACGATAATATCTCTGGC
>SABF01000475.1 GCA_009929095.1 Erysipelotrichia bacterium | reverse complement strand
GCCAATCTGTAAGCATCACCATTTCTGTGCTGTCCTTTTCTTTGACGCTTACCAGGATCTTCGCATCCGCGCTCAGGAAGGCCACCGGTACCACGAGGCTGGTTCCGGTAAAAGCTATCTCAATATCATCAGCAGCAGTTATCTCCACAGGGCTAAACCAGTATTTGCTGTCCAGTGTTTCATTCAGGAACAATCTCGCTCCCTGCGGATGAAGGATAGCGTCAACTCTCGCTTTCTCGGTATCAGCTATTGCTGCCCGGTCTGTTAAACCGAGTAGGAGATCAAGGTTCAGAATCAGAGATTCGGATACCGGAGTCAGCTCAGTTTTTCGGATATCCTTCATCATGGCATTATATTTCTTGACTTGTTCCTTCTCTTCCTTTGTCGCGCCGCTTGGTTCTTTCGATTCGATAACTGCAGCAAGATATGTTTCATTTAGGTTTCTCTGCTCATGGAGAAGGTTTGTAACGTTATCAAGCACGATACGATAAGCCCCCTCCAGATACTGCTTATCGTCAGATTTATCAAAAAGAGTTACATAGGTCTGCGCGGCAAAATACCGCAAGGCCCAGTCATCATTGCTTGTGTTATCAACAATGGCCTGCGCTCTCTCAGCGGCATATGCTGCATAATCCGCTTCGGTGTATGTCTGTTCAGCGGCGGCGATAGCAAGAGGCAGCACTTTCGCGTATTCATAATCTCTGCGAAATATTCTCGCTTTCATGCCTTCGTATGCAGTCATTGCGTCAATGCATTTTTGAAGTTCTCCGTTGTTATAATAGCTCTCAGCCAGTGTAAGCCAATAGCCGCCATATGCTTGATAGGTCTTCCTGTTCGATTCCAGAAATTGAATCCTTGCGACAATGTTGGGATCGCTTTTCCATCTCGCGAACTCCCGCACCGCTTCTTCAGCAAGCGCAAGATCACCGTCAAGCTTGTATTCATTCACGATATTCACCATATAGGTGAACATGTCCTGGCGGCTCTGATGCAGCGCTTCCGCTTCATCATCATCCAGCTCCCAGCCATCTCTCAGGTACTGCAATTCAGCCTGGGCTTTCACTGATTCGTAACTGGCAGCGGCATCAACAGCCATATATACAAC
>SABF01000474.1 GCA_009929095.1 Erysipelotrichia bacterium | reverse complement strand
GCGCTGACAGTTCACTTCATCCCGCGAGATGTATGGGAAAGGAATCTGGATATTTCCACCGGTTTATGGAAAGACGGGAAACCGAAAAAATGGTACTTTGCAATTCCGGTTCTGCTCATCTGGCTGCTGATAGTCTGGCTTTTGTTCAGAGCATTCAGGTGATGACCTGGAGAATTGGGTGATTTCAGGCGCAAACAAGACCCTCTGTGGTATATAGACAGGTGCAGACATTGCTGAATCTGCAGATGATGCATATTTAAAGGAACTGAATGACTGGAAGGCATCTGTATCATAGATCATATCTGTGATATCTGGAAATTGAACAGATTCACAGGAAAAGCATCCATAGAGATACATAATATGTACTCAAATAACGAAGTAATAATGAATCTAGATAAACTGCATTCGACAGAACTGAGAGAACTGCGGATAAAGAAGAATCTTTCTTTAGATTCTGAGTCTGCAGCTGAATGGTGCAGGACTCATATCAGCTCTGACGACGCTTTGGTTACCAGAAAAGGAAAAAACCGGTATGTGCTCATTGGAAATTGCGTAATGACAGTAAACGCATATAGTTTTACTATTATTACGGCTCATAGATCAAGATAATAAAGTGCACTGTCTTTGATGGAACCGGAATATTCAGAAGTGACTGCAGATCAGTCAGTTCAGTTAACATGAATATGGAGAAACGATATGTTCAAATATACAGCAAATATCATCACACTCATGCGAATTCCTCTGGCAGTAGCAATGCTCTGGGCAGTACCGTTCTCTGATCTGTTCTGGATGATTTATATATGCTGCGGCATGACTGATATTGTAGATGGATTTGTTGCAGGAACGTTTCATCAGGAAAGTATGCTTGGTTCAAAGCTGGACAGCATTGCAGACCTAGTGTTTGCGGCTTCAATGATGATATTCATTGCGATCAACATTGCTATACCAGACTGGATGTGGCTGTGTATTCTGATTGTTGCATTGCTGAGACTGACTGGTTATGGAATTGGATTCTGCAGATTTCATACATACGCATCACTGCATACCTATGCAAACAAGATTACCGGTGCTGCTATTTTTCTGTTCCCGCTTTTCTATCGTTTCTGC
>SABF01000473.1 GCA_009929095.1 Erysipelotrichia bacterium | reverse complement strand
CGCTTTATGCAGCAGAGGGGGTAATAGATGCTTGTTGATGTTGATTGTGATTATTCGAATGTAGAGATCATGCTTTATTCGCCAACCAGGCTTGAAAATCCGCTTCCTGATGAATTCTTGCAAACCGAGGGCTCTTTCTTCATGGGACGCACCGGTGAGTACAGCTTCGGACTGGCATGGGTAGACAGACTTTCAATGGTCCAGCTTGGAAAGACCGAGGGGGATCTGCGAGATTATTTTGAAAGCGCGGAGAATCTCAAGGGAGCAGTCGATGATCTGATCTTCATCGCAGCGAACAAGAAGTACATGAACAAAGGACGCAAGAAGCTGCTGTCCAACCTTGCAAGAGCAAGATTCGAAAGATGGGGGATATGATGAAAGATATTGAAGATATGGACGATGATGAATTCTTGGTTGATATGGCATCAAGAGGCCACTACTATGTTGTGGAAGAGAATGGAGAGAAAGGGCTCGCTTGGATGAGCAATGTGATGCTTGATCTGGCTGGCATCACAGTGGAGGAACACCGCAGGATGCTTGAAGAATCAGGCCATTCACTCAGCACCAGTCATGATCTTGCTGCAAAGATCAATGAAGCAGCAGAGAATTCCATCGAGGAAAAAGCCAGGCAAGACAGAATCCTTGATCCTGACAGAAGAGAGGAAAGGGTCCATGAACCTGATGAAGAGTCGATCAGAATCGCAAAGGCTTTCTTCACCGAAATGGATAGCCGTGATTAGATAAAGTTTATCCTGGCCATCATCATCGGAGTCCGACAGACGCGGATCAGCTCCATAGCGATCTTCATCGGCATTGGGCAGATCATCCCCGTCGTAGTCTTCTGCGCCATCCGGAATCCCGTTGCCATCGCTGTCATTGCTCCAGGGATTCGTACGGCTGTAGAACTCGTACAGATTGCTCAGACCATCTCCATCGGAATCATCACCCGCATTCATCGAATAGATGTCCGTAAAGCTGCCGCTGTATAACGACTCCCACCAGTCCGGCAACCCATCCGCATCCGCATCATCAAGCCCTTCAAGCGACTTGAAGGTCTGCGCCGTCATCCAGTCATTCGTGCCATCGGTTGCTGCATCCACGCCGACGATA
>SABF01000472.1 GCA_009929095.1 Erysipelotrichia bacterium | reverse complement strand
AAGTGCAGCATATCGCTCTTGCGAAGAAGGCGGATCTTTTTATGATTGCCCCTGCATCGGCGGATATCATTGCGAAAGCTGCCAATGGCATTGCGGACGATATGCTGACAACGGTCTTTCTTGCGGCTGGCTGCTGCAAACTGATTGTACCGGCGATGAATACCGGCATGCTGGAGAATCCGATCACCCAGCATAATTTAGAACTATGCAGAGGCTATGGCATACACGTTATGGATTCTGCCAGCGGCTATCTTGCCTGCGGTGATATCGGCAGAGGAAGAATGCCGGAGGCTGCTGAAATCGAAGATGCTGCTGAATCACTGCTGGAAACAGACCGATATCTTTCTGGCAAGAAGATTCTGATCACTGCCGGCCCGACACAGGAGGCATTGGATCCAGTGCGCTATGTGACGAATCACAGTTCCGGCAAGATGGGATATGCTCTGGCAAGAGCGGCACGCAATGCCGGAGCGGAAGTGACTCTGATCGCCGGGGTGAATAATCTGCCTGATGTATATGGAACAATCATGGAACATGTCATCACTGCAGCAGACATGTATCATGCAGTAATGAGACAGGCGGAGAAGATGGATGTCATCATCATGGCTGCGGCTGTGGCAGATTATAAACCGAAGAACATTTCTGAAGTCAAGATTCACAAAGCGGATGATGATATGTCACTTCCAATGGAACGTACAAAGGATATTCTGAAGCAGCTGGGCAGGGAAAAGAAAAACGGCCAGGTCCTGATTGGATTTGCCATGGAGACTGAAGAACTGGAAGCTCAGGCAAAGAAAAAACTGATCACTAAGAACTGTGATTATATTATCGCCAATAATCTGAAAGATCCCGGTGCCGGCTTTCAAAAGGATACCAATGCTGTGACGGTGATCGCAAAAGATTCTGAATTGAAACTGCAGCTGATGTCCAAGGACGAAGCGGCTGCCGAGATACTTCGCATCTGTCTGAAGGAGAAGATATAAGCATGCTGTTGATGATTGATGTAGGAAACACTGAAATATCTATGGGTCTTGTCAAGGATGATCAGGTCATTGGCAGATTTCGCATTATCTCCAAGACACCGCGCACAAGTGATGAATACGGCATCTGTC
>SABF01000105.1 GCA_009929095.1 Erysipelotrichia bacterium | reverse complement strand
CCGCCGTTAGTACCCAGCATTTTGATCGCTTCCTGCGAAGCGACCGGCCCCATTGGCAGCGACTGATGCACGCCTTCCAGCGTGGTGAAGGCCTGATACGGCAGAAAGTTTTGCGGCACGCCCTGCTGAATAAAGAACACGGCGATCAGCAGTGAAATCGGCAGCAGCAGAATCAGATAGGCAATCACCAGCATCAGCAAGGCTTCACCTGTCTGGTAATACAGTCCGATCAGATCTTTTGCAACATACATCAGATCTGCCAGCGCAATTACGCTGACCACAGATGTTTCCTTGATCAGAAAGATCACATTGGCTGAAATGCCCGGAACCGCAATGGCAAGTGCCTGCGGAAAGAGTACGTATCGCATGGTATCCATACGATTGAAGCCCAGACTTTTCGCCGAATCCGTCTGACTTCTGTCCACAGCTTCCAATCCGCTGCGGAAGGATTCAGCCATATAGCTGCCGCCAAGAAACGCCAGTCCGATCACCGCGCACCCTTCTGCTGAGATACGGACACCCAGCTTGGGCAGTCCGAAATACAGGAAGAATAACTGAACCAGAAGCGGCGTGTTTCGGCTCAATTCAATATACGCACCGACAATCTTCTTCAATACCGGCACCTTGAAGTATTGAATCAGGCTGCAGAGAATGCCGACTGCCGCTGCCAGCAAGATGCCAAACAATGCAATCCTCGCTGTCAGTACCATGGCTTCCGCATACATCGGCGCATATTTGGAAATAAACGTCATATCCATGTGTGAAGATTTCCTTTCTCAAGTCCAAAAAACGGATGCTTTGCAGCACCCGTTCATTTAGCAGAATCATTTCAGTCTGGGACCAGTCCCTAGTCAGAATAGCATTTCCGCATGACAAACAGATACCGCATATGTTCTGCAGCAGCAGGAAGAACAACACTTTGCGCTGATTCTGTAAGCTGTCATGTGTTTTGCCTTTCTTTCCCTTTTAGGATATAGACAGAATACCGCCAATAACCTACAATGTCAATAGGTTATTAGTGGGAGGCTTCTACTATGCTTGTTTCTACAAAAGGAAGATATGCTCTGCGTGTCATGATTGATCTCGCTAAGCATAATGATGGAACCAATATCAAACTTCAGGATATTGCCGGGCGTCAGCTCATCTCGGAAAAATATCTGGAAAGCATCATGGTGCTGCTGAGCAAAGCACATCTGGTTGATGCCGTGCGCGGTACCGGAGGCGGCTATCGGCTGAATCGCAGCCCTCGCGAATACAATATTGATGAAATTCTGGAACTGACAGAGTCCTCGCTGGCACCGGTTTCCTGTGTACAGGATACCTCTCAATGCAATAAACGGGCAGACTGCCTCACTCTTCCCATGTGGAGCAGTCTTGATGAGATCATTCACACTTATCTAAAAAAGGTGACGCTTCAGAATCTGCTTGATCAAAATATTCCGCTGAATTAAATAAGGATGACGCTTTAGGCATCCTTCTGTTTCAGCACTGCTCTGCCATTGATATTCACGCATGGAATCAGGCCGGCATTGTCTGTCAGTTCTCCATGATCATCGATTACTGCCATTTCACCGGAAGGAATTCCATATCCTACAAACCCTTCCGGCATCAGTTCTACTGCTTTTTTTAGTTCTGTCCATCCTTCCGATTCCGCATGTGTATCAAATATCTGCTGTGCAAAGCCAAGGCAGTCAAACAGTCTCGCATCTTCCGGATGATGATCCTCATCATCCCAGTGCGGCCAGCCACTGCCAAGCATGATGCTCCCGGCTGATAACCCGATAAACAGTGTTCCCTGTTCAAGCAGTTCTTTCAGTAGTGCTCGAATATTCCTATTGAGACCCTTCATGCCATCTTCCACTTCGCCGCCTGATACAAAGATCAAATCGCTGCCGCGAAGAATCGTCTCTGCCTTTTCAGTGTTCTGTTTCTTTCCTGCCAGCGGCACCATGGTGACAGATTCTGCTCCTGCCTTCTTCAGCAGCCGTTCTACGTAATGCATAAAGAATTCATCATCCTGACTGGCCGTACCGATATAGGCCGCTGCCGGATGTTTTGACCCACAATGACTCAGTGCCTCTTTCAGCTGTTCTGCCGTCCGGCGGCTTCCTTTGGGACCGCCTGCTAACAGATACATATTTCTGCGCATGTTTAGTTTTCTCCTTCCAGTTCAAAATCGAATTCTGCATGAGTGCGGCGGTACTTTCCAGCCGGTCCGGGCAGCAGATCCTTAACAGCCTTGATCTCATAGATGCCATGTTCACCATAGAGATGCTTCATTATCATTTCTGTCTTCTTCAGTGCAGCTTCTTCCTGTTTCAGTACCGTGATGTTCACTCGATAGGTATCTTGATCAGCCTGAGTCACATCATAATCAGTGAGATTATCGATTTCCGCCATCGCATCGTCTGTCATGGCAGTCGTTACCAGCGTTCCATCCGCAGCAAATGTTGAATTTGAAGTTCTTCCTTCAATACGGTCTGCTATAAATCCACGGTGACTTTCCCCATGGTGAATTCTGACCAGATCTCCCACATCAAAGCGAACAATGACTGACCATGGATTGTGAAAGGTGGATACGACAATGCGGCCAATATCCGGGATGCCGTATTTTTCATTCAGCGGCAGATAGTCAATGCGGCATTCTTCTGTGTTCTGCACATAGCGGCCATGTTCGTCCGTTTCCATGACAAATCCGGTTTCTGTTGTCCCATAGGAACTGACAAGCGGACAGTCGAATACCTGCCGGATAAACTTCAATGAGACTTGCGACGGAAGCTCATAGGTAAATGTAATAACATCCGGTGAAAACACATGAATGTCTTTGCTGATCCAGTATCGGCATGCCCTGGCTAATAAAGATGGATTGGCTTCCAGTACAGCAGGCCTATACTCATTCAGTTCCCTGGCCATTCGTTCCAGATGATAGTCATTCCAGCAGATGATGTTTGCCTTCTCATTCAGGTACAGCAGATTTCCCATGATGCGATGATCCATCGGCAGATTTTCCTCACAGGAGATGCCTACATTCAGAGAGCTTGCAAGCGTTGCCTGACGCGGCGGATAGGACAATCTGCTTAATACCGGATTCAGTTTCCAGGAAGCCATTTCAGATGCATGCCACCATTCCTGATTCCAGAGGTTGATCACCTTCTCCCCGGAGGTACCGGAGGTAAATGTATATTCAATTCTGTTATCCTTCAGTCCCTGTTCAGCATCCAGTTCTTCGGATACAAGACCATACGGAAAACATGACCGCATGTCCGCCTTGGTCAGAATGGGCATTCGTGCATAGCGTGCATCTGCACTGCCCTGCGGATCCAGATCATACTTCCGCCAGTGTTCTCTGTAAAACGGGACATGACAAAGTGCATGATCAAGAAGATAATTGCAGCTGTATTCATAGCCATCCGGATACATAAAATTATTAACTGGGTTCATAAGTCTCCTCTTCTCTATTCTAATTCTGTATATTTCGGTTTTGCACTTCTTTTATGCAGCAGCTGAAATTGATTTGATTTTTCTGCAGAGGAATTGCTGTCCACTCTGCCGGCACAGACTGGATGATGCAGAGTTCCATGCGTACTTCACCGCTTAGCTATCGTTCCTGCTGAATGAATCAGAAAACCGTATACAGCGACTGTCTGCTGTATACGGCTCATCGAATCATACTGTTTCTATGATCAAGAATGGCTCATTGATGCTGCGGTTCCGGATAGTGATAAATCTTTCCGGCATAGTTTTCCATCACAACTTCATGTTCGTCATGAGAGACCACGTAGTCATAGCAGATCGGCACCTTGCCGCCGCCGCCTGGAGCGTCAATGACAAACTTCGGCACTGCAAATCCGGAAATATACCCCTGCAGATCATGAATGATACTGACTCCTGTTTCCACATTGGTGCGGAAATGAGAGATGCCGCGAGACAGATCGCACTGATACAGATAATAAGGGCGAACCCGGTTATGCACCAGTTTCAGCATCATTTCTTTCATGATTGGTGTGCTGTCATTGATCCCTTTCAAAAGCACGGTCTGGTTGCCAAGCGGAATTCCCGCATCAGCAATCGCCTGGCAGGCGCGTTCAGAATACGGTGTTAGTTCATTGGGATGATTAAAGTGCGTATTGATCCAGATTGGCTGATACTTCTTCAGCATGCTCAGCAGTTCTTCATCAATGCGCATTGGCATAACGACCGGAACTCTGGTTCCGATCCGGATAATATCCACATGACTGATTGCTCTTAGTTTTCTGATGATCGTTTCAAGTCTCTCCGTTGACAGTGTCAGCGGATCACCGCCGGAGATCAGCACGTCACGGATATCTTCATGGCTGCGAATATAGTCGCATGCCGTATCCAGTTCCTGATCACTGATCGCCACATCCTCTTCTCCCACCATCCGTCTTCGGGTACAGTGACGGCAGTATTCCGAACATTCCATCGTCACCAAAAACAGAACTCTATCCGGATACCGATGAACAATATGAGGGACCGGACTGTCTCCATCTTCATTCAATGGATCCAGCAGGTCATGGGGACATGGAACTGTTTCCTGCAGAGAGGGAATGCACTGCATGCGAATTGGGTCATGCGGATCATTCGGATTGATCAATGACAGATAGTATGGTGTTACTGCCATTCTGAAAATCTTCAATACCTGACTGATATCATGTATTTCCTGACTGCTGATCGGCAGCCACTTTGACAATGTTTCAGTATCCATGATGCGATTTTGGATCTGCCAGTGCCAGTCAGACCATTCTGGTATTCGTTTTTCATATTCTTCAGTGCTGTTCATGCCATGACCTCGAAAGGCGTGATTCTGCGGCTTTGAGAATTCCATATACGAGATCGCTGTAGCACATACCGGCAGCCTCAGCAATCATCGGAAGATCGCTGTATCCCGGTGCAAGTCCCGGCAGCGGATTGATCTCCAGAAAGCAGGGCTGTCCATCCGCCTCCATGCGGAAGTCGGCTCTTGCAATATCCCGGCAGCCAATTGCCTCGAATACCATGCGGGCAGATTCCTTCAGTTCGCTGTTTTCTTTCTCTGTCAGTTTCGCCGGGCACTGATAGGTTACATGGGATTTAAAGTCACATTTAACATCATAAGAATATACTTTGTAGTTTCTCTGGGTGTTGTCACTAAAGATGATCTCCATAGGATCAAATACCCGCAGTTCATCTCCATTGCCCATCATGCCGACTGTAAACTCACGGCCCGGCAGATAGGTTTCCACCAGCATACTGCTGGCATACAGATCAAAGCATTTCTGCAGCAGAGCTTTCAGTTCCGTCTCATTTTCAGCAATGCAGTTTTCTGAGATTCCTTTGCCGGAACCTTCGCAGTTAGGCTTGACGATGACCGGATATTCTCTGACGGAAAGATGCTCCAGAGAATCGCCCGGTCGAACCAGGATATGATCTGCAGTCCTGACACCATAGGATGAAACCAGCATCTTGCACATGGTCTTGTCCAGCGAGATTGCCATGGCCGCCGGATCACTGCCGGTATAGGGAATATTCAAAAGATCCAGAAGTGCCGGTACCTGAGCTTCTCGGCTTCTGCCCTTTCTTCCTTCGGCAATGTTATACACCATATCAATTCCGGTATCCCTGAGTGCCTGCGGAAGATGTTCATCTGCCTCAAGGATCAGGGCATCAATGCCATGTTCCTTCAGCACACTGCGAATTGCCAGCAGTGTTTCCGGCGCATCAAATTCTGCCTCTTCGTCCGGAACGTCTTTATTCTCTGGATCAGTATGTTTCAGATTGCAGATAATGCCAACTTTGATTCCTTCTGTGCTTTGCAAAGGTACTTCTGATTCTGCATTCATGACTTTATAAGTTCTCCCTGGCAGTGAGATTTTCTCTGCCATACAATCGAACATGATAGAAGGACAGCCC
>SABF01000004.1 GCA_009929095.1 Erysipelotrichia bacterium | reverse complement strand
TTCCCTCTTTTTCACGAAAAATTTTCTCATATTAACCTACATATCCAAGAACGGTACGTAGCACATCAAGAAACACTTCTCAAAGAAGAAAAACTGGATGCGGCTTTTGAGCCAGACACCATCAATCCCGGAAGCAGAAACAATGCGGCTGTAACCATGCCGTCTTCTGATTGTTCAAGACTCTCAGCAGTCAGAAAATCTTCAATCTTTTTTTGAAAATTTGAAGAGGATACGATAAAACTCTTTACCAGTGCAGCGGCTGTTGGCAATTCATGTCTGGCTGCTTCTGCATAGTCCAATCCGCTCTGTGCCAACGGCGCTTCCAGACTGCGAATGCGCTTCTCCAGTTCGTGAATTCGGTCCTGGCTCTCGCCATACATCTTTTCACCGCTGGCATAACCCTGTCTTTCCTTAATCAGATTCTTTGCGGATTCCGTCTTGGCCCGCTCCAGACGCTGAACTTCAATCTGCGATCCATAGATGGACTGGTTCAGATCTTCTTTTTCCTGACGCTGCTGCTTCAAAAGCTGTTCTGTATCCATACGCGCATCTTCCAGTGTCTTGAGTTCAGTTGATTTCTGTTCCTTGAGATCTTTGGACTCCTGCCATTTTGCATGCTGGAATACCCGATTTGTCATATTGATATAAGCGCTCAGCTCACTTAGGTCCTGTTGAATTGTAAGAATCCGATCATTCAAATTCTGCTGCTTTACTTCAGTTTCCAAAAGTACATTCTTCAGCTGTTCAAGCTGTGCCTGATATACTGCTGTCTTTTTCTCTTCCTTATGACGGCCGTCAGTGAAATCTCTTACTTCGCGTTCCATAGCTGTGACCTTGTTAATCTGGCGGATATTCTCCTTGCTCAGCCAGGCATCCGTTGTTCTGAGACCTTTCAGTGCCGTAACAGCTCTTCGATACTCTGACTGCTTCGCTGTACGGACATTCTTCATTTCATTCAGCTCTGCCCGGGTCTTAAGAAACAGATCCTTTGCGGCAGTAAATGATGTGCTGCTTTCATCCTTCTGTATTTCAAGGAGTGCCAATCTTACGACATTCTGCAGCTGGGAAAAATCCCGGGCGGAAGGAATTTCGGGGCATGACTCTTTTGCCTTCTCCATATCATTGGACGCAGAAAAGAGAGCCAGCAGACCAACACTTCTATCTATTACTGTCTGCTCTGCCTGTCCAATATCTGTACATTCTGCCAGCATTTCTGCTTTTTCAATCAATACTGTGTCAGCAGCGTTTTTCAGCATGCCAACCAGATCTGATTCCGGCAGCACTGTATCATCCGCAAGCGGTTTTGACTCTTTCCACAAAGTTGTCATAGCATTTACCATGTCATTCTATCACATTGATATTCAGTTTCTTACATGCATGCATATACAATGGTCCAGATGCGCCTTTATCATGCGATTATTTTTCTGATGAATATATCGATCACTTCCATGCCTTCAGCCGTATGCAGATTGAGCCGGGCTGAGATTCAATCGGTCGTTCAGAACAGAAGCTGTCTGATCCATTGTGCTTAACTGCTTTGTGATTGCAGAAATCTGTTCCAAAGTTTCGTTTATTCCTAATAAAAGGATTGACCCCTGTACAATACAGGAATCAATCCCAGTTAAGCCTAAGTGCTTAATTTTGTGTCCAACTAATTGGGTTCACTTCAGTACAGGACCCTTATAGTACTTAATTATCTTTTCTCTGGTTTTGGCTTTTTCACTGTATCATAGCGGTCATATACATGAGACACCGAGCGATGATTCTGAATTGCGTTGATTGTCTCTGTAAGCATATCTGCTACTGTGAGCACCTTGACCTTCTTAGATTTCGCAAGCTTATCTGCCATCAGAGGTATTGTATCTGAGATGACTATCTCATCAATCGGAGAGTTTTCGATTTTCTCAATTGCATCTTTAGAGAAAATGCCATGAGTGACAGATGCATAAATCTGTTTAGCACCATGATTCTTCAGTATCTCGCATGCAGCAACCAGGGAACCTGCTGTATCACAGATATCGTCTACAATGATGCAGTATTTGCCATTTACATCCCCGATAATATTCTGCGCTTCAACTTCATTCGGGCGAGGACGTCTCTTATCAACAATGGCAATTGGTGCATTAAGCATATCTGCCAGTCTTCTCGCTCTTACTACACCGCCGTGATCCGGAGAAACAACAACAATCTGATCCATCGGGAGTTTCTTTTCACAGAAGTAATGACCCAGCAGAGGAACTGCTGTCAGATCATCAATCGGAATATTGAAGAATCCCTGAATCTGTGCGGCATGCAGATCAATTGTTACAAT
This sequence comes from Erysipelotrichia bacterium, assembly GCA_009929095.1. Classification (GTDB taxonomy): domain Bacteria; phylum Bacillota_I; class Bacilli_A; order Erysipelotrichales; family Erysipelotrichaceae; genus Bulleidia. The sequence goes on along the minus strand of SABF01000004.1, from coordinate 25,932 downwards.
GCGGTTAGCTCCTGCGGTCTGCAGAAGATCAGCGACCAATTTAGCTGTAATCGGCTGATGTGCATCAGATTTGCGGTCCTGACGTGCATATCCGTAATAAGGCATGACAACTGTGATTTCCTCGGCACTTGCCCGTTTGCATGCATCAATGCATACCAGTACTTCCATCAGGTGTTCCGTCACCGGCGTACAGGTGGACTGGATGATGAATACCGAGCGGCCGCGCACTGTTTCCCGCGGTGTTACGAGAATCTCACCGTCTGCGAAGTGATCAACCTGTACTTCGCTGAGCGGCAGCTTCAGTCCTTTTGCGATACGCTTTGCAAGATCAGTGCTGGATGTCAGTGCTAAGATCATTGTTTCCTTAACCATGGTTTCGATTCCTCTCTCTCCTAAAAAATATATGACTAACAGACCTGCAGCAGGTCCGGCTGATGCCTACCTGCTGATAATCTGATGATCAGCAATGATTTCATCTTCGAGGAATGATCCCGGGTAAATCACTGTACCATCGCCGATAACCGTTTTTCCGTAAAGGATAACATTGGGATAGATAATGACATCTTTTCCAATTACTACTTCCGGTCCGATATCTGTATTTTCCGGATTGACTATGGTCACTCCCTTTTTCATCCATTCAGAGTTTATTCTCCGACGCAGCACTGTCTGCCTCTCTGACAGTTCCAGGCAGTCATTGACACCCTGCACTTCCTCTTTGTCCAGCGCTTCAACCGCCTTGACGCGATATCCCTTTGAACGAAAAATCTCAACCAAATCGGTAATATAGTATTCATGCTGAGCATTATCATTTTTAAGAAGCTTGAGACACTCAAATAATTTTTTATTATCAAAGGCGTAAATGCCTGTATTGATTTCATGAATTGCCATTTCAGATGCACTGCAATCCTTGAACTCCACAATTTTCTCTACACTGCCATCCGGGCTGGTGACCACTCTTCCATAAGCCGCTGCATCTTCAAGAGATACTGTCAGCACGGCCATATCTGAATCCTGCACTGCCTCAAACAGTTTGCTATAGGTTTCGCTGCGCATGCATGGGACGTCGCCATTTGCGACAACCGTGAGTCCTTCGCTTTCTTCCAGCTGAACTGCCTGCATCACTGCATGGCCGGTTCCCAGCTGAGGCTCCTGCAGTGCGAATTCACACTGTCCTTCAAGGGTCTTTTCTACCTGTTCGTGTCCGAAGCCGACAATGGTTACCACCCGATCTGCACCAGCCTCCCTGAGACTGTGAACAATCAGTTCTGCCATAGACATGCCGCATACCTGATGCAGTACTTTGGGCAGATCAGAATGCATACGTGTGCCTTTCCCGGCAGCCATCACTATTGCGTTTTTAATTGGCATTAAAGACCTCCACGGGCAATATTATACTCGATTAAACCGTTCGTGTGGCTTGATTTCTGGATATCTGTCCAGTAAATTGCTTAATCCGCAATCTGTGATGAAAAAACATATGACTGTTGCTGAAAAAACTTGCAGTTGCTGCTGAAATTAGTATACTGGTTTACGGAGTAATTCATTATGTGCCTTTCAATCTGAGATATTTAAAAAAACAGTCTCTCATTTCCGCCCATGCGGTGTTTTTCTCTTCTTCTCAGAAAGAAAGGAATCATTTTGATGAAACACAATCGAATTCTTTTGTATGCCATTGCATTTTTGCAGGGGATGGTTTTTTACGCCTCCATTGCCACCCTGTATCGCGAGGTCTGCGGCATTACTATCTTTCAGATAACCTTGATAGAGAGTATTTCCCTCATTCTTTCCCTGTCTCTGGAACTGCCCTGGGGAGTGCTTGCGGAACGGGCAGGATATCGAAGAACCATTATCATCTGCTGTTTTATCTATGTAATTTCCAAAATCATCTTCTGGCAGGCCAGCAACTTCTTGGGATTTCTCATCGAACGAATTCTGCTTGCTGTTGTCTGCTCAGGACTGTCTGGAACAGATGTTTCACTGCTCTATCTATCTTCTGAACCAGGGCACAGTCAGCGCAGCTTCTCCATATATGAGAATCTGTCCACTGGCGGACTTCTGATATCCAGCATGATATATTCTGTGCTGATCAGGCACAATTACCGGCTGGCAGCTCTGCTGACCATTTTCAGCTATGCCGCCGCCTTTCTTCTCTCGCTTGGGCTGCATGACATAAAATCAAAAACCGCGGACCCGAAGTGTTCCTATAGTGATATGGTTTGCACATTGAAGTTCTCGCTGCACAGCAGAAAGCTGATCTGTCTTCTGCTTGCCACTGCATTTATTTCCGAAACTTCTCAGATGCTCACCGTTTTCATCAGCCAAATGAAGTATGCGTCAATCGGAATGAGTAATGCACTGACCGGCTTAGCTTATACTGTCATGACAGGTGTAGGAATGCTTGGCATCTGCTCTGCAAGAATCACCGAACGATTTGGAACAGCTCATACCGGTATCCTCTCATTCCTTGCAGTCTGTGTTTCCTGTATTGTTTTGACCATGACCCAGAACACACTGCTGTGCATCCTGTGTATTTCCATCATCAGACTTGCCGCCAATCTGTTTCTGCCTTTGAGCAGCACTCTCCAGAACGATATGATCAGCAGCAGACAGAGGGCAATGATTCTGAGTATGAATGCCTTGCTGATGGAAAGCCTGGCCGCATGCATTGATCCCGTCTTTGGAGCACTTGCGAACAAAAATCTGAATCTCTCATTTGTATTCGGCGCAGTGCTATCTGTGCTTGGGCTGCTTCTCTACATTGTTCTGAGCAGACAGAATGATGCGACGCTGCAATCGTCATAATAACGGCAGATGCAGAATCGAACCCGAGGAGCTGATCATCCTCTGTCCTTTTTCAATATTGCCGGCATGATTCCATGCACGGATCTTCCAGTGCTTCATATGCTGCTTACCGCCAGACCAATTTAAAATGTTCAGACCTGCATGTTCTGACAATTCTTGTATAGCCTTCTGCTGCAAGTCTTTAATTTGTGATTTTGCAGACTCTTTAAAAATTCTGGTTAAGCTCACTGAAAAAAAGAATACCCGTCAGCTGACCAGGTATTCTTTCTATCTGCTAAATTGACTGAACGCAAATCATATCTTGAAGCACTTCTGCAAATCAGCATCCTTGGCAAGCACCAGCAGTGACAGATCATCTGTCAGCTGCATGGTCGGTGATACCGACATGCTGTAATGCTTGGCATTCCGATTGCGGGTACCGAGAATATTGATATCGTATTTCTTACGGATATCCAAGTTCCCGATGGTATGACCTACCCATTCCTCCGGAACATCCACTTCATAGATGGAATATCCTTTTGTCAGTTCAATATAATTGCGGATGTTTCGAGAACTGCAGCGGATAGCTGTCCACAGCGCGAGCTGTTTCTCCGGGAATATAACCTCGTCAGCGCCATTTCTCAGCAGAAACTTTTCCTGAGTCAGCGATGCAGCTCGTGCAATGACATGCTTTGCTCCCAAGTCCTTTAATAGAGAAGTTGTCTCCAGCGATGAAATAAAGTTATCACCGATAGCCACAATACATACATCATAGTCACCGACGCCAAGAGACCTTAAAAAATCTGCATCAGTTCCGTCACCAATTTCCGCATGAGTGACAAAGGATAATACTTTGTTGACGCACTCTTCATTTATATCGACTGCCATGACCTGCTGATTCAATTCATTCAGTTTATATGCACAGCTGCGGCCAAAGCGGCCAAGTCCTACCAATAAGATACTCTGCATTGTCTTTCTTCTTTCTCCTTAACCAATCATGATCTTTTCTGCCGGCATCTTGGATGCCACATAGCTGCTCTTCAGAGCGGCAAATGCCAGCGTCATTCCGCCAACCCGGCCGATGTACATATAGCATATCAGAATAATTCTTGATGCAGTATGAAGCTTTGTTGTAATACCAAGTGTAAGACCAACCGTATTCAGAGCAGAAGCTGTTTCAAACAGACAGGCCATCATCGGAAGACCTTCGATTCTTGAAATTGCAACTGAACCGATGAAGAACAATGACAGATACAGGAAGAACACTGTCGCCGCCGCGTGAACAATATCCATTTCCAGGCGTCTTCCATAGCACGTTGCATATCTTTTTTGAAGCATGCTTGAGCGCATAGAGAGAAACAATGTTGAGATTGTGGTGACCTTCATTCCGCCTGCAGTAGAACCAGGTGCACCGCCTATCAGCATCAGCAGAATTGTCAGAAACTGTCCTGCTTCACTGATCTTGGTCAGATCTACCGTATTAAAGCCTGCCGTTCTCGGTGTAACTGCCATGAACATTGATTCCAGAAATCTTGTGCCGCGAGCACCGGCTGTAAATTCCGCAAAATAGAAGTAAACTGTCGGAACAACAATCAGAATTGCCGTAATCGTAAGAATGATCTTCGACTGCAGTCTGTACTTGCGAATCCGCAGGCCAAACTTATGAATATCTTCCCATGTCAGAAAACCGATACCGCCAATAACAATCAGAGACATAATGGTCAGATTAATTGCCGGGCTTGAAGCATAACTGGTCAGCGAGGAATACTGTTCTCGGACTCCCAGCAGATCAAAGCCGGCATTGCAGAAAGCTGAAATAGAATGAAACACGGCAAACCAGACACCGCGCCAGAATCCGAAATCGCGTATAAATGTAGGTGCCATAATCGCCGCACCAAGCAGTTCAATTGCCACGGTGGCTTTGATGATAAATCCGGTCATCCGGACAATACCGCCAACCTGCGGTGCCGCAATCGCATCCTGCATAATGCTTCTCTGCATCAGGCCTATCTTGCGTCCGGAATACAGGGCAATGGACACTGCCGCAGTTACAACTCCGACGCCTCCGATCTGAATCAGCAGCAGAATGATCGTCTGTCCGAACATTGACCAATAGGTTCCGGTATCACGTACCACCAGTCCTGTCACGCAGACAGCCGAAGTAGAAGTGAACAGCGCATCAATGAATGAAGTCCATATATGTGCATTGGAGGCCATTGGTGTCATCAAGCATAGTGTTCCAGCAAGAATCAGTCCCAAGAACCCCATCAGGATAATCCTGAATGAGGAATATCTTTGTTTCAAGAAAAACCGTGTAATCCGCATTTCTATCTTCCCTTCGCAATGAGACGATTATATCATTCTTATCTTAACAAAGATATTCAGATAAAAAGCCCTCCCGTACCGGAATATGACACTCCCAGTACAGGCGGGCTTTTTTACTGAACAGACTCAGTTATCTGCGTTGATCGCTTTAGCTGCAGTACGGCCAGAGACAAATATCTCAACAATGGCATTGCCGCCAAGACGGTTGCCGCCGTGAATGCCGCCAGTTACTTCACCTGCAGCATAGAGACCCTTGATCTGATTTCCCTTGCTGTCGATGCAGTGGCGTGCAGTATCAACTGTCAGGCCGCCCATTGTATGATGTGTTGAAGGTGCCATGACACGGACACGCAGCTTCACACCATCCAGGGTATAGGTATCTGGATTATAAGAACCATCTGCATTCTGTTCGGCACTGCCGATCAGTCTGCTGGCTGTAGACTTAGCTACATCAGCCGGCTGTTCGCCAGCCATGATTGCCTTGTCATAGTTTTCAATTGTTTCTTTCACTGTTGCCGCATCAGTAGGCATGCCCATCTCGGTAAACAGATCTGCGAGTTCATCTACTGTGCGAACATACTGTCTCATTTTAACATCTTCATCCTTGTACAGATACGGTCCAGGGATCGGTGCTTCCGCATTGGCAATTTCAAGGAATACGCCCTTGACACCATCAACATCAATGCCGTTCTTGAATTCTGCCAATGACAGAACGTCACGTTCTGAAGTCTCGTTGACAAAACGCTTGCCGGTTGTCGGATTGATATAGACTGCATAGTCACCGCCGCCGAATGCGAGGTTTCCGTCATCAATCCAGCTGATCGGCATCATCTGTGTCCAGCCCATGCCGGTGACAGAGGCTCCTGCATCTTCACCCATGACGATACCGTCACCCTGCAGAGAGGAACGGTTGGTTGTCTTGGTGCTGGTGGACAGATAGTCAGAAGACCAGTATTCATTGGTATCTACGACTTCCTGGAGATTTGCAGCATAGCCGCCAGTCGCAATGATGACACCCTTATTAGCCTTGGCAGTTACCTGAGTGCCGTCATACTTTGTGGCTTTGACTCCTGTTACCTTGCCATCGCCATCTGTAATCAGGCTGTCTGCTGTTGTTCTCAGCATGATCTGATTATGATCGTCTGCGTTAAGCATTGTCTGACGCGGAGCGACAAAGTAAGTGCCCCATCTGCCTTTATACTCTTCCGTCTTTCCATCGCCATCAGTATCTACATTTGCGCCGATGAACTGATTCTCTCTGTACCAGAGTGCACCGATCAATGTCGGCTGGGTATCTTCCACAAAAGTAGATCCCTGTGCTTCCAGCCATGGCTTCAGATCCTGACCATCTTTGATGAACTGGCTGACCAGATCATAACTTCCATATTCCCATTTTGTCATATCTGCATTCGGACGAAGTCCGCCATAGTATGTCTGGAAAATGTGCAGATTGACTGTGGAAAACAGAGTGATCTCACTTTCCGGTGTGCCGGCCTTCAGCTTTGGCTCAGCCCAGTCAAGATATGCCTTGATTTCTTTCTTCAGTGCCTGCAGTGTCGGGAGATACTCCGCTACAACACCATGCTTGGAAAGTTCTTCAATATCACCTGCCACAAAATCATGTGTCTTGTAGTAGTCAGAATCGAATTCGTCTTCAGACCAGTTCAGAATGGTCTTCAGTTCGTCAATGCATCCCTGCACGGACGTAACCTTGTTATAAGTATTGCCATCGTAGCCAACACCTGTTGTCGCATCCGGATCTGTGGAATCCCATACCAGATACGGCATAACGCTCTGATACTGACCGCCGGACACCAGTGTATTTCCGCCGATTTCAGCGTTCTTCTCAATGACCAGTACTGTGTTTCCGTCCTGAGCAGCCTGAGCTGCTGCTGCGATGCCAGCTCCGCCGGCACCAACGATGACAACATCCCAGCTGTCTTCAATTGGATCAGATGCAGTCAGTGTCACTGTATTGTTCTTGAAACCGTCAAGATCAGATGCCTTGGCCTGTTCAGCCGCATCATTGACTGCTTTCTTGACGCCATTGCTGGTGAAAGTTGCGCCAGAAATACTGTCAACACCTGTTCCATTGGCATTCTTGATGTCATCAAACAGATAGTCATATGCGACAGTACCGACATGTTCTGTCTCCTTGGATGAATTAACTGTAATATCAGTAATGCCGTCCTCGCTGAATGTTACATCCAGAACAACATCGCCATTATAACCGGAACCGGTTCCGGTATAGGTTCCTGCGGTATAAGCAACCGGTACATTCTTGTGTTCAGATGCTGTGGCATTTCCCAGTGTGCTCACATCAACGCCTGCTGATTCAAGCGCTTTGGTAACTGCCTCGATGATGCCCTCTGATGAATGTGTAGCACCGCTGATGGTGTCTACATTCACAGACTGTGCATCAATGATCTCCTGAGGGATATTGGCAATCGCATCATCTGAGATGCCTGCTGTCTCCTTCTGATCTGTAACCTTAATGTCAGTGATTGCATCGCTGGAAAGTGTCACTTCTACAGTGATGTCTCCATTGTTTCCCTTTCCGGTTCCCGTGTATTTGCCGGCTTTGAACTTTCCGCCGGCTGCAGTGGATGCAGAACATCCAACCATACTGAGGGCCATGAGGGCAGATAAAATACCTTTTACTGTCTTCTTCATTCTTTCCTCCCAAATCAATTTGTGCTGTCATTCACAAACAGATATACTATATTTATAAACCCTGTATTGTTTACAGGGTCAAGCGCATTCAGAGGAGATCCATGAAAATCAATGAACTTTCACAGCTGACCGGCATTAATGCCGAAACTATCCGTTCATGGCGCGTTAAAGGCCTGCTTCATCCGACCAGGCTGGAAAACGGCTATTATGACTATGGATCTGAAGATTATGTATCTCTTCTGTATGTACGAAAGATGAGATCCATCTCTCTTTCTGCATCTGATATTGAATGCATTATCAACACCGGCAGTACGGAGCAGCAGCTGTCTGCTCTTGATCGGGAAACCCGAAATATTGAAGGAGAAATTGCCGATCTGCAGGAACAGCTTCGTTTTCTGGAGTTTGAGCGAAGACACATTAAGGAGAGCTTTTCCACTGGAGAATCCAATGTATTGAAATTTCAGTCGATCGATGACAAGTTTGATTTCTATGATCTGCTGCAGAATCGAAAAGCTCTATCCATGAAAGCCAGAACAAGTCTTTATCGAATGAGTACGCCGACCCTGTTCATCTCCAAAGAAGTCCTGAACGGAGACTGCACTGACCGCATCATATCCCTGGAAGTGGGGGTCGGAACTTATCGGTACATCCTGAATCAGAATCAGATTCCAATTCCCTCTCATGCAAGAAAGGTCCCGAATGGCATCTGTCTTTCCGAAGTAGTCATGCTGAAAGATCTGAAAAAGATCAACGTTCTGCAGCTGAAGCCGATGATGGATTATGCAAAGAAATTGCACAAGCCATTTGTCAGCGGAACAACCGGATATCTGATCCGCATTCATATGGACGCTGAAGTGCCTGTTTACTGCTTTCGCATTCGGGCATGCATCGAAGAAAATGACACTGTGGATCAAGGAGCCAGATAAATCGAGTCTGTTAAAAAAGCTCTGCACTTGAATGCAGGGCTTTGTTTTTGTGATCAGTCAGACACTTTCTGAAGATCGTTATAGTTAATATCGGTAGGTGTCTCACGACCAAACAGATTGATCAGGATATTGGCAATCTGTGTCTGATCGTTCATGGTGGAGATCTGTCCTTCCATGCCGCCGAACGGACCGGTCAGAATACGTACAGTATCGCCGATCTTGAAGTCTACGACAACCTTCTTGTCACTCTGGCCCATACGGCGCAGAATGCTTTCCATTTCATCCGGGGATACCGGGAATGGCTTGGCTCCGCCGCCGGATGATCCGATAAATCCGGTGACGCCCGGAGTATTGCGTACAACATACCAGGCTTCATCTGTCATCTTCATTTCCACGAAGACATAGCCCGGAAACATGTTGTGCATCTTCTCAACCTGCTTGCCGTTCTTGATTTCAATCTCGGGTTCTTCCGCAACTACAATCCGGAACAGGCAGTCGCTGATTCCCATGGACTCAACGCGCTTCTCCAGATTTTCCTTGACTTTGTTTTCGTGACCGGAATATGTATTGACGACGTACCAGCGCTTGATATTCTTGTCATCTGTTACGCTCTCGAGTTCTTCCTGTGTCAGATTCATTTCATTTGCCATTGATCTTAAGCTCCTATTCCAAGTGCCTTCAGCAGAAACTGAACGCCAAAATCACACAGCACGAAGAACAGTGCAAAGAACACGGTAAAAGCCAGAACCTCACTCGAACTCTGGAAAGTATCCTTCATCTTTGGCCAGCGAACGCGCTTGGCTTCTTTCTTGATGCCGCTCCAGCTGAATGTCTTATCCATGTTTTACTGGACCTCCTACTTGGTCTCTTTATGGAGTGTTTTTCTGCCGCATTTGGGACAGTATTTATACAGCTCCAGGCGTGTCTTCGAAGACTTGCTGCGGGTTGTTGTGTAATTTCTTGACAGGCACTCGGTGCATGTCAGAATTACCTTGTCGCTCTTCGGCATATAAAAACCTCTTTTTAGTGCTCCAATACTGTATCACAATCTGTCAAACGCCGTCAATGACAAGGAAAAAAGGCCCACACAGTATTTGTCGAATGATCAGTCTGATTTTCCCCCGGGGCCTTTGAATCTTATTTCAGCTTTTCTTTCAGATATTTCAGGTTTTCCATGTCACAGTCCAGCAGTTCATCCATGCCGGTAACGGCATATACCCTGTCATCTTTGCCCACCAGATCACCGACCAGAACCCTGCCAAGAAATGACAGATAGGTACTGCTGGCGAATGTTTCGCCTGGATTCTGATAGACAATACGGATATACCAGTCAGAGCTGCTGCTGTCAGTAATCTTCTGACTGACCGCCTGCATATTTGATAATGCATGATATACCGCCTCAATAACTGAAGGATCAGCTGTCTCTAATTCTTTTTCCTGAGACTTCAGACTGACGGAAACCGCAAGAATATCTGATACTGCAATGCCGTTCAGTTTATTCTGGTGATAGCCGCTTATACTGAAGATATCGGCCGGATAGAGCAGTTTATAGTCATACTCATACGAGCTCTCTTTTTCTTCTTCAAGCTCCCAGTACGCATCCCACTGATCAATACCCATAATGCCTTCAATGTCCCAGAGCTTTGCCGTGCCGGAAACAGAGTATCTCGCCTGCTTTCCGACATACAGCCCATCCTGAAATGTAAAGGATCCCAGACGCTTATCATTTTCGTCATAGAAGCCCACCCCGGAGCTGTCGCCTGTGCTGCTGACATGATCCTTCATGCCGATCATGCGCATATCTGTCACAGCCTGTATCGCCTGATGAATAATATCGGAATCTGCTATGCATTGAGTTGGCTCGCCATATTCACAGTGATTCACACTCACAAGCAGATAGGCAGTACTGGAAAGATCAATTTTTCTGCCCGAATCTTCTCTCACAAAATCCAGAAAGGAAGTTCCTATTGTTTCACTGACAGCCGGCGTTTCAGTACTCATGGCAGTTTCCTTTCTGTCTGATTCTGCCAAAACTGCGCATCCTGCCAGCAGGATTGCCAGTACCAGAGCAATCGGACCTGTTCTTCTGGTCATATGCAGCACCTCCTCAGGACATTTTTGATATGGCAATTATGGAATCGATTTCATCAAACAGTGCATTGGCAAACTCCGTTTCGCTGTCTTCAATCTGCAGACAGACAGCAGATGTCATATTCGGATAGACGGATTCCACACGCAGAATACCTTCCGAGTTCGGCTGTGTTTCAAACCCCACCATTCCACGTTCGCTGTTGACACTGATCAGAAAGATATTCAGCCGTTCCAACGTATCGTAAATAACATTCAGCATCATTTCCCGGGAATACGGATAAGCTCTTTCTTCATGTATTGCCATAACTGCCTCGATTAACCATTTATGTACTCATTCCACTGCATTTGCAGAGCTTCCATGAGCACTCTGTTCTCAGAAAGCTGAGCAGTTACACTCGCCAGCGCTTCGCCGCTTGCCTTCTTGGATTCCTTTACGTAGTCCTCAGAGAACTCAACGCTTGAAGCACACTTGAGCATTGCCTGAATATCTGCGGCAGATGCGTCTGCCGGTGCGAAAACACCAACTGTCTCATAAAGAATCAGATATCCGGTATCGACACCGGCGTTATAGCTTGTCCCCGGATCAAATACTGCTGTGGACATGATGCACTGCACATCCTTTCTGCCGGTCGTGCCAGTCGCAATCACCGTTGACTCACTGCCTCCGCACTGAGTGTACAGGCCTTTGTAGGTTGCACTGTTCTGTACGCAGATATCATCAAGGTATGGAAAGATGAAATCAGAATATGCCTTCTGATAGCTGATGCAGTCATTCCAGATATTCAGCAGGCCCTTGGCACTTCGATCTGTCATCACCGGTGCATCGGTCAGGAATCCCGGACTGTATTTCTGATGGAGCTGCTTGGAATCCCAGTTCTTCAGGAATGGAGCTAATGCTCCATACCGGAAGATCTGATAAGCCGTGTTATTCGGATTGAATATGTTGAATCCAAAGGATGCATACTGTCCGCAGGTGACCAGAGTCCAGCCCTTCGGCATCGTGATGGAGTAATCATCCGTAGAGTAGGTTACCAGTTTCAGACCGCTGTTTCTGACAGCTGTCTGGACATCGGATTCCTGCCTGTTGGAAAATTCCGGTACTGCTTCATCGAGACTTGACGAAATGTTCTGAGTGATCAGTTTACTCGGATCCGTCACTTCTGTAATTGATTGATCCGTTTTCTCAGTGTCTGCGGATGATTGTGAATTCTTCTGAATCGCATCAAGCGTTTCTGACAGATTGTCATCCCCTAGATCAGCTGTCTTATCATTCGGATAAACATCCTTCGATTTACAGCCGACAATGGACAATGCCATCAATGCGGAAACTAGAATTGATACCGTCTTCTTCATCAGTTATATTCCTCTCTTTCTCAATACAGTGCGAATGACCAGACAATATCATTGCCGATTGTTTCATATTCAGACAGCATTGCTGTGGGCACTGTATAGCGAATCATCCACATCAGTCCGCCGGAATCCTTAAATGCAGTCACTCTGCAGGTGTAGTCAGTATCGTTAAAGTGATAGGTAATGTCTGCTGTTACTGCGCCGTATCTGCCCAGACCGCAGGCTGTGATGTCCGTCTTCGACGGAGTATAGTACCTGCTGCTTTGAAACTGTGCATATGTCTGCCGAATGTATTCTGATGGGTCTGATGTTCCGACCGTCTCGGCAGATTTTCCTTCGACCGTAATCGGTTCATTTGTATCATCACTGCTGACATACAGTGCCAGACCGGAACCGGTATCCTGTGTGCCGTACTTCAGGGCTCCCTTTTCAAGCACGAACACTGCATGCAGTTTCTCATAGGTCATCTGTTCAAATGTCCTGAGTCCCTGTACACCGGCTGAATGATCAAAGTCAGCGATGCACTGATCTGCCGGAGATGTCAGATTCTTCTGATCCGATGCATCTGTACTGACCGTATAGTAGACAAGATAGATGCCGATATTATCGCCGTTCAGAACATAGAGTTTTCCCTTGCCGTGATAGCTCCCTGTCACTTCTTCCACATCAAGCTGAAAGGCATCCTGACCATTCAGCTTCACTGTGGATCCGTTGGATGCAGCGGCCTGATCTGCACCTAGCTGCCTGGCAAGAAGATTAATGTCCTCCGGGCAGCGAATCATGAAGTCATCCTTGCTGTAAATCATTGCACCGTCTGGATCTGTGTTCATATAAGAGGCAAGGAATGTATAATTCTCACTTGATCCATAGACGCCGACTGCTATAGATTTTCCATTTACCGAAACCGGCAGTGACATAGAAATTCCCATCGAGTCATTCGTTACAGTTTCAATCTCATTTTCCTGATTCGATTCCTTTGCTGGATCTTCTGTTTCATCACTGTTATCTGTACTGCTGCCGTTTAGGATATCCTTCATATAGTCCGGATATTCATAGGCATATTCATACGGTTTCAGACTGCTGATAAAGGAATAAAGCACTGACTCATCCTGTTCTGGATCATGGGTTTTCAGCGTATACTGAATATTCATTTCCGGATAGATTTCCAGGTACCGTTTAATTGTCAGAGTGCCTTCATCATCCTTGACTGACGCACTAGTCATATATACGGTTTTGTCTTCGGCCTGAACTTTCTTTATCTTGGACATCTTCGCATCTGGGTATCTGGATGTAAGCCGCGTTTTATAACAATCGAAATAGGCATCGGGTGAGACAGCCTTTATTTCAGCTGAATAGATTGTGATATAGGGCATGTTCATTTCTTCTGAAGAATATATATAAAGACTTCGATCCGGCGAGTAGCTTACATAGCCTGATTCCGGATATAGAAATGACACCTCTGTATCAAGACCGACAAAGCCATAATCAAATGCGGCATATCCGTCCGGTACCCCGAGTTCATTTTTCTCTTCCGGCAGCTGATTGACTGTATAATTTCCATGATTCTGATCTTGAACAACTAACGCAATCAGATACAGCACAGCAAGAGCTGCCAAAACAATTGAAATAATTCTATATGCTCCGGGAAGTTTCTTTCTGATGCTTTCGGCCCGGGTTCTGCTTCATGTCCTTTCGTTTTTTCTGACGCCGGTCTTGGGGCTGCACAGTTGGTGCAGAATCTGCCGGTATTCTTTGCCCCGCATTTCGCACAATGCCACACACTGCCGGCTGCTGTCGCTGATTCTGATGATTTCATCTCTTCCTGTTTTGGTGCCTCTGAATCCTCAGATTCAGTCTTTTCCGGTTCTTCCGTCTGAATCATCTCAGGTTCATCAGATACAGGCTCCTGTTCGGCTTCTGGTTCAGCTGATTCTGTCTGCAATGACTCGGCAGCAGATTTCGGTTCCGGCTCGATCCGTTCTGCCAATATCGGTTTTGCAGTTCCGCAGGAAAGACAGAACTTCCCGGTATTCTTTGACCCGCACTTAATGCAGTACCATTCACTTTCTGATGCCATAGGCTTTGACTCCTGCTGAGATTCTGACGGCTTTTTATTCTCTGATTCATCCATGACTCTTCTGTCCTTTCTGTCAGTTCAGATCATTGATTGAAGTTGTTTCACCTGCTGTTATCCGGATTGGATCATAGACGGTTCCGACCGCCCACGTGTCTTCCTGATAGCAGCAGACAATGCTTGAATTATCTGCGTAATACTGAAATGCGATGCCATATTCTCCTTCCGGAAGCAGTGCGGATACAGTTCCGTCAATGTCCGGAGCAGTAGAACATATTTCTTCGTTATCTGCCGCATCCAGGCAGTAGACGGTACTTGCCAGCTCGTTGAGATCGGATGACACATTGAATGTCACTCTGCCATAGCCATCTCTCGCGGCAGTCCGGGCATTCTCGATTCGATTTCCGAGCAGTCCCTTCTCTCTGAAATTTCAGTTATCCTGTCTTCATATCGATTCAAGCCGTTGATTCTGCAGCTGAAGATGAGAGAGGTATACAGGTCATCGTAATCTGCATATGGAGTCATCAGTTCGATTGAGGTCAGATAAAGTGAACATTCATCCTCAAGTCTCATGCCTGCTTCATGCAGCAGATACGCCGCATTGGAAGCCAGAGAATTATTCATGTGCACCCCGCCATAGTCATTGGTAAAGTAATCCGGTCTATATACCTCTGGCAGGTAATAGATATCTCCGACATATTCCGGCTGATGACAGCTGCCGGGATCACTCATACATCTAGCCGGCGTGCCGGAATTTTTACCAACCAGCCAGGTCGTATCATCCGTTGCACCGCTGCGCATCTCAATCAGGTTTCCCATGATATCGCTGTAAGCTTCATTGATCGCTCCGGTCTCATTCTGGTAGAAGCTTCCCTGCATGGAGTTGGCAGTTATCCCGTGTGTAAATTCATGCACAACAATATCCAGAGCGTCGCAGTAGCGATTGGACCGGGATACACCAAAACATGCCCAGCCATCAATGACACCGTAGTAGCAGGCATTGTTGACCGAATTATGATCCTTGTCACACCAGTCCACGGTAATTAATATCGGGGTGCCGAATCCATCCACGGAATAGATCCCCATGGACGCGTAGAAATCATAGGCTTGAATATAATTTGCATAGGCCAGCAGATGACTGTCCTGCCATCCCGAATTGTCCGGGCTCGTAATACCGCTGAGTTTATATTCATAGTTGAAATCATAGCAGTCTGCGACCATGATCTTTCTGTCGATATCCGCCAGGTAGTATTTCCCGTCCTTTGAGTTATAGGCAACCGGGACGGTAATTGTCCTGACTGTTCCGTCATACAGCGTGACGGTTCCGGTATAGGCAGCTGCAGTCAGATTCTCAAAGTAGGCATCTGTCTTATACGCATTGGTATTCTCGGTATTCAGAGAAGATGTCGGAATGCACGTCAGATACTCTCCGGTGAAAGCGACGAAGTGTTCCAGATACAGCATGTCGAATTCAGCTGATACATTCGGGCTGGAGGTATATACCGCAAAGCAGTTTACGGTCTGATTGTTCAGTGTCAGTGCCAGCTGCTTTGTGGAGTCATGGCAGAGAATCATATCATCATTTTGATATGCACTTCTGACAATGTCTTCTGCTTCTTCTGCTGTGATGCTGGACTGTTCAGCGGCAATGCCGATATTCGGTGTAAAGGAGGAAGACAGGCCGGCAGTATATCCCTGCGGGTCTACAACGACCCTCAGTGTCGCATACTTCAGCGTATAGCCGCCGTATCTCTGCTGAAAGGTATAGTAGGTATATCCGTCATTATCTTTTTCACCATATACACAGAAGAATTCCGATCCTTCTGACAGTCCGATCAAGGCAGCCACTCCATTGAGGGAGGCCACAGCATCTTCATAGTCTTCAATCTTATCTTCTGAGTATCTGCCCACCAAAGATGTCACATAGCCTTCATCACTGTAGGCAAACAGTGCATGATGATCATTCATGTTCTGAATATCTTCTTCACTCAGCTGCACCGTGCTGTTGTGCTGAACAGAATTGCTGTACTGCGCTTCTGTATTTATCCTGCTGTTCGGCGTGCTGATCTGATAAGTGCCGCAGTTTTCTGAACAGGCACACAAAAGAAGTGCTCCTATCACAAAAACTGACAGTCTCCCGCATGCTTTCATACCTGTTCCCTCCATACTGCCTGCAGCTTCATCATAGATAACTCAGTTCATATATCAAAGACAGGTTTGGGATAGGTTTTCAGGCAGGCTGAACATATCCGGTTCAGCCATTCATTCCGGCTTCTCCAGCTGATCAATTCCGTGATATAACATTTCTAAGATGACTGCCGGACAAAAAAGATGTATAAAACAGAACCAGACTGAACTCCGCATTTTCCTGCTCATTTTCCTGTGCTTTCTGTTTGCCGGATCAGCATATATTTCCTGACTGTATCGACTGACTGATTTCTTCGGAAGCTGCCAGGCCGATCTTCTGTCGGAAGGCGTCGGCTATCTCATACAGGCACTTGGTCTGTTCCTGTTTGCCCTTCTGGTAAAGTACAGACCGGCCGCAGCAGCCAATCGCCGCTTTCTGCCGGCAGTGATCACTCTGGATGGCATTGTAATCACTGTCATGATGCTTGCAGGTTCTCGGGAAGCTGTGCTGATCATCGGTCTGGTGATGAATCTTCTGCATGGCATGACCGCGGGCGTCTATCTGACCAAGCTGGCTCTTTATGTGCCGCAGCAGAAAAAATGCATTGTCTTCGGCTTTGGCTACGGTCTTGGCAGTATCGCCACCTGACAATTATCCATTCCCATGAATCATCATTTCCTGCGTTCGGCATTCTGTCTGACAGTTTACCTGATCCTGATTCTGCTGATCATTGCAGTAAATGACCGCGGGAAACAGGAACTCTCTCAGGAGAATGTCAATTCGTCTTCGACATTCAGAAAACCGCAGGTTGCGCTGATCGCTGCGGTTATCATACTTCTGTCGGGTGTCAAGGGACTCGGCTTCTGCTTCCCGCTCTCACAGTCTGTCGGCGGTACCATCAGTTTGGAATTCTCACGGGCTTTCTATGCGGCCGGTCTTATCTCTGCAGGATTGATCGGTGACCGCAATCGAAAGTATGTGGCAGTCTGCTGTTTAGCCGCACTGGTATTCCCATTCATTTCTTTTGTTCTGAAGGATGTTCCAGCCGCTGCTTCGGTACTTTGGATTCTCGGCTATGTGTTCTTCGGCTTCTTCTCGGTCTACCGAATTTCAGTATTCTGCGATATTGCCGCTAAAACAGCAGCCTGATCTGGACTGCCGGGTTCGGGCTCCTGCCTGGCCAAATCGGAGATGCGGCTGGAACCACGGGCGGAATGCTGCTGGAGCAGAATGAGGTCGCTCTGGTTCTGATTGCCGCTGTACTCTTTGTCGCTACTGTGATTCTGTTCTTCAAGCTCTATCACATTCTTTACGTTCCTGTTCTGTCCCAGGAACAGAATGAGGAAAAGCTGCTGAGTGCATTTGAAATGCAGTATGGTCTCTCGGCAAGAGAATGTGAGGTATTCCGGCTTGCTGTCAAGGGAAGAGCCAACGGTGAAATTGCCAATGATCTGTACATCTCAGAAAGCACTGTCAAGTTTCACATGAAGAATGTGCTGAAGAAAACCAGCTGTGTCAACCGGACTGAACTGGCTGTAAAATTTAAAAAGATGTGATTCCCGGAATAGATATCGGAGAGCCACATCTTTTATATGCTAATCAGCAGGGACTGATAATCGCCGATCTGACCTTGTGCTTGACCCGCTGCAGACGTCCGTCAAATGACTTATAAGTAACGTTCAGTGAATCTGCGGCATCCTGATAGCTGCGGCCATTCTGCCAGCAGCTGTAAACTGCCAGTTCCATGGCATTCATTTCCTGAAGCACCCTGGTCAGTCGGTCTTCCGCAAGAACATAGTTCAAACGATACTCCGGTTCCGTCATATGATCGTTTGTCATCATCGTGTCATAGGGCGTTTCCCGATCTTCAGGACAGCAGTCCAGACTGCGGGCATTGTGCATATGAGCGAATGACGGTGATACCAGATGACGCATCAGAGAATACAGACGGCGCTTAATCAGCAGTTCAGAATATGTCGCAAATGATGCGCCTTGATCCTCACGATAGGATTCCACTGCAGAAGCCATGGCAATGCGTGCCTCCTGAATAAAATCTTCCCTGTATATATGCAGCGGATAGTATTTTCCCACCACTCCGCCTACAGAAGCACGGATCATTTCCTGAAACAGATCATACAGTTTTTCATATCCATAATCATCACCGGATCGAAGCATATAAAGATACTCATAGCAGTTCAGCATGATACTCTCTCCTCTTCCCTCTTGGGCTGCTCGGAAATCAGAAGTGGTGACTGCTAACCTCATACATCAGAATACCGGCACTTACTGAAGCATTCAGAGACTGTATCTTTCCGCGCATTGGAAGAGTCACAACATAATCGCATTTCTCTCTGACCAGTCGGGAAATACCCTTTCCTTCATTGCCAATGACAAGCACGGTATTGAAGTCATATTTCAGAGATCGGTAATCTTCTCCGTCCATGGCGGTTCCAACTACCCACCAGCCTTCTTTCTTGAGTTCTTCTATCGTTCGGCTCAGATTGGTAACCGCTGCACATTTCACAGTATCAATTGCTCCGGCAGAAACCTTGGCAACTGCCGGTGTCAGTCCGACAGCACGATCCTTTTTAAAGATGACCCCATCAGCACCGCAGGCATCCGCTGTTCTCAGAATTGCGCCAAGATTGTGCGGATCCTCAAGTTCATCCAGCAGGATCAGAAGACCGTAGGTGCCCTTCTTTGCGGCGGTCAGTTCCGCAATAGAGTATGTCCGATAGTCTTTAATTTCAGCCGCAATGCCCTGGTGATGATCGCTCCTGGTCATTTTGTCCAGTGCTCTTCGATCGACCATCCTGACCGGAATCCGTTTTTTCCGTGCCAGATCTTCGATCTGTACATCATGAGAAACCAGATAAATCTGTTCTGCCTGCCCCTGTTCATCTGTGAGGATCTGCCTCACCACGTTCTTTCCGTAGACCAATTGTGCCATGTTCATCCTTTCAGTGAGTCCGGACTTTGTCCCAGATCGTCTGTATTCGTTCCGAATTCTCCATCAGCTGCAGAGCTCCGATGATTGCTTCAAAGCCCGTTGATTTCCGGTATATGGGTGCCGGTGTACTGCGCGGTACCGTACCAGCGCTGTCATTTCTTCCCCGTTTGAAAATCTGCTCTTCCTCTTCGGTGAAGAACCCTTCCTGATGAAGGGCATCATATGCCCTGGCCTGAGCTTTGGCATTGACCTGCTCTACGCTTTTTTTCTGCAGTACTTTGCCATTTGAATAACCCTGACGGATCAGATCTTCCCGCACCAGCAGCGACCAGACAGCATCGCCCAGAAAAGCAAGTGCTCTTCCTGATACTTCCTGATACCTCACTGAAGCAGCCCCTTCTCTGTCAGTGCTTTGCGGCACTCATCAGCCGCAGTAAAGTCTTTCGCTGCCTTGGCTTCATTCCATTTGGCAAACATCGCTCTGTCATCTTCTGTCACTTCTATCTTTTCTACATCAATGCCAAGAAGATTCAGCATCTTTTCCACTGCGCTGCGATATTTTCCTACCGCGGCCCAGTCAATCTCGCGGCTGCGCAGAGCAGCATTCAATTTCTTGGCGGTGTCAAAGATCACTGCGTAGGCATTCGGTGTGTTCATGTCATCATCCATTGCATCAAGGAACTGCTTCCACTCCTCTTCATCAATAGAGGAATCAAATGCTGCACCATTCAATGCGGCTTTCACATCAGCCTGCTTCATCGGATTCATAACCCGTTCCAGTTCTCTTCGAGCAGCCTCAATTGTCTCATCACTGAAGTTCAGTTCCTTACGGTAATTGACAGAACTCATCAGCCAGCGGGTCAGCGGCGTACCAAGTTCAGCGATGATATCCTTAGCCCACATGACATTGCCAAGCGACTTGGACATCTTTGTTCCATTGATATTCACCATGGCATTGTGAAGCCAGAAATTGGCCAGTTCATTTCCATGCATCGCTTCCTGCTGAGCTGCTTCATTCTCATGATGAGGAAACTTCAGATCCATTCCGCCGCCGTGAATGTCAATCAGCGGGCCCATATTGTTATTAATCATCACAACACATTCTGTATGCCACCCCGGTCTTCCTTCTCCCCAGGGGCTGTCCCACTTGATGCCCATGTCAGTTTTCTTCCACAGTGCAAAATCATAGGGATTCTTCTTCTGATCATTGGTTTCAATACGGGCACCTGCTTCCAGTTCTTCCAATTTCTGATGGCTGATCGCTCCGTACTCCGGCACACTGTCCACTGAGAAATACACATCTCCGCCTGCCTCATAAGCATGACCGGATGCCATCAGCTGAGAGATGAAGTCAATGATCTCCGGCATCGTCTCTGTTACTCGCGGCGTAATATCCGGCAGCTTCGTATTCAGCATCTTTCTGACATCCTGGTAAGCATCAATATAGCGCTGGGCAATTACCGCCTCAGTTGTATTCTCTTCCGCAGCTTTTTTGATGATCTTGTCATCTACATCTGTAAAGTTGGACACATATGTGACGGTATATCCGTGTGCTTCAAACAGCCTCTTGAGAACATCAAATACAATCATCGGTCGGGCATTTCCAATATGAGCATGATTGTATACTGTTGGTCCGCAAACATACATATCCACATGACCTTCATGAATCGGCTTGAATTCTTCGATTTTCAAATCCTTGGTGTTATACAGTCTGATCATTTTCTCTTTCTCCTCCAGGCACATAAAAGCGCCTCTTTTCACAAAAAGGCGCCTCAGCGCGGTTCCACTTTTCTTTGTACTCTTACAGCGTAACGTGCTGTCAATGCGTCCTGTGTTTGGCAGGCCCTTGGGAATGCATGTCCATCTGAAGTGACCCAGGCCCTTGCACCCTAATTTTGCCCTCGCTGACAAATCACTCTTCCTCAGACGGCTCCGTTTCCTTCACCGGTTTCTGTCATTCAGTATAAACGATGTGCGTCTGACGATCAAACATCCTGCATGCGGAAGCTTTGAAAGAATCTTTCAGCTGATATCAGGAGGCTTTCGTCTTTCCTGATTCAGCGGTTTTCTTCTCTGACTTCTTTTCCGTTTTAGGATGGGACATTCTAAGCTGGATGGAATTGAGCCATTGAATAGAATCCTTCTTCATGGCAAAATAGCCGCCAAAGGCAACCACGCCTGCACCTGCCACGTCAGTGATGATATCTTTCATCGTATCGCTCAGCGCCGCTCTTCCGATCAGCTTAGTTCCATCTTCCAGCATGAATTTCTGCATGTTCAGTCCAAGAACGCCGTCAAAAGTGTATTCATAGATTTCCCAGATTGCACCGCAGGCAACTGCAAAACAGAAGGCAAAGATTGCCACAAATGCCGGTGAAAGCTGAATCGGTACGCGATCATTTTGATTCAATATGGAAACGATGGAGAAGGCAAGAGAGCCAAGCATGCCGGCACTGAAGAAATGCAGGAATGTATCCCAGCTGCTAACCCGGTAATAGAACATCCTGACTTCTCCAAGAAAGATGGCACAGTAAAGGAATATCACAAACGGGATAAGCATCCAGCTTGGAATACTGATCCAGCCCTGTACTTTTCTTGCGGCCTGCATAACGATGCAGCCAAGAATAGACTCAGAAAGCATCAGTGTATAGTATGCCTTGGGATGAATATATTCCGGCATATCGGCAGTTACTGCTGAAGGTGCCTTAATCATCAGATATGTGATGATGACAACGGAAGACCACATGGTGATATTGACAAACTTGAATAGCAGACCGCTGACACGATCATTATCAGGTCACTTCGTCTTTACTTTGTTTTTATTCATTTTCCACCCCGATCTGTATTAATTTTATTCATAAATAACAATCCTGCAATATAATTGGATTATGTTCAATACCGGAAACTCAGTTATTCCCAATCTGATCCAGACGGCTTTTTTTTGGCTGTGGGGGATCACTCTTGCCATTCTGGTGATTTCCATGATCATCGACCGCCGCAGATTCCGCAACTGCTTCTATCTGCTCTTTCATCTTGGCGCTTTGGGAATACTGCTGGTAATATCCACCTGGGGTACTTCTTTCGGAGTCCTGCTTCTTCTGTTCTTTGTCCTATTCAGCATCTTTCTGTTTCTCATCCTGCCATTTCTGCTAATCGTCAATGGCTTTATTATGATCTGGCATGAAGGATTCAGAATCGCGAATCTGTTATCCTTTGCCTTTGGTGTCATGGTATTCATTGGTGAGTATGCACTGTTTGACGCTCTGATCCCTTTTGAAAGCTCGCTGTCACATTTTGCAATCCTGGCATTCGGCATTCTGATTCTGTATACCTGCATCATCTTTCTTGCATTCCTTCTTTATTCCGTCCTGAGTTCTTGGATTCCAAAAGAAACAACATTTGACTATGTGATTGTCCATGGCTGCGGACTGATTCACGGCAGGGAAGTTTCACATCTTCTTGCCGCAAGAATTCAGAAAGGCATGAAAGTATACCGAAGATCAATGTCTGACTGCAAACTGATCTGTTCCGGCGGAAAAGGTCCTGATGAGGAAATCTCAGAAGCGGATGCCATGAAGGAGTATATGATATCCCACGGCATTCCCGAATCAGATATCCTGATGGAAGACGGTTCCTTTACAACGATTCAGAACCTGAAGAACTCCAAGGAAATGATTGAGCATCGCGGCGGCCGTACAAAGATCGCTCTGGTCACTTCCAATTATCATGTACTGCGGGCGCTTATCTATACTGCAAAGCTTAATCTTGACTGTACCGGCTTTGGTTCTCATGTGGCAATGTACTACTGGCCAAGTGCCATGATACGGGAATTCATTGCCCTGATGAAAGAGTATCTGCTCTGGTATGTCTCAGGTGCAATCCTGTGCGAACTGCCGCTCATGATCCTGTTTCTTGGTTCTCGCTGAAGCATTCTATACGATTGAGCCAAAGGGCCTGTCTTCCTCTCCGGGTCCTTTTTCGTATACAGATGCTGAACCAGTCAGTGACATCAGAACTTGGCTGCCGCTGGCGGCTGTCTGCCAAGCCATTCACATCTCCACAATCGTGATGCACAAGTTCATACTGCTTCCCTGCCGCAGTTCTGCTGTATCTGATCTTCACTGAAAACATAGGTCTGATTTGCATGCACTGTTCCGAAGTTGTCCAGATTCATAAGAGCCGGACGATAGGTTGGATCCAGCGCCCAGGCTGCTCTGAAGTGCTTCATCGCTCCAATATGATTATTCTGTTTCTCATACAGAAGTCCCATCAGATTGTGCGGAACTGCATCATCAGGACATTCAGCCATTGACTTCTTCAGCAGCTGTTCACACTGCCTGTATTCTTTTCGGTCCATCATATGTCTCGCCTGTAAAATCACTATATTCAGCTGTTCACTCATATTCGCACCTCTTTCAATGATATCTTAGTGAACACGCCGTTAAGACGAGGTTAAGGGCTGCAGGTCAGCGTTAAAATCACATTAAAATTCCAATCATAACCGTATTGTCACGCCCTGCATGCATATGAAGGCAGTCAGAAGTGCTGCAATTCCATTCCCGATTCAACAGATCCCGTCTGCTGATACTCAGATCGCTGCTTCAGTTCATGCCAAAAGAAAAGCCCCGGAGCATGTTTACTCCGAGGCACTTTGCCTGATTATGCAGCTATCGGCAGATAGACACTGTAGATCGAATCACTGACCTTGATCCACCCTGATAGATCAACCATCCAGATATAATGATCTTTCAAAATGATTCCCTGCTGAATCAGTCTGATCAGTTCTGCATCCGTATATGGTCCGAACTTCTCGTCACCGTCTGCTGTGTAATACCAGATTTTATCCATGACTCCTCCCAATTACCCCTCCACCAATTCTTCAACCGTGAACTGATCCGTAGTGGTGGATGCTTCACTGCTGTCTTGATATTTGCCGCCAGCTCCATCCCCAATCGCCGTAACTGTGATTGATTCTTTATAGTCGCCTGGTTTCGTATACGAGAATGAAACACTTGTGCTTGTAACTGTCTGTGTACTGGAACCGCAGGTGACTTTATATGCTGTTGCATTGCTCACAGCGCCCCAGCTGATATTAACAGATTTTCCGTTTTCAATACTTGTGATGCTGATTGATTGAATGCTCGGCGTCGCCAGTTTTACTGCCGGTGCAGTATATGCTGCATCGTTTCCTTTGCTTACATCACCGGCTGTATATGAAGCAGTGTTATTGCTGGTAGCCTGCACTGTTGCATTGTAGGTTCCGCTATCGGTTATCGCAATTGTTGCAGAAGCCCCGCCAGTTGACTGTGAATCACCGAACTGAACTCCGTCTTTCAGAAAGACAACGGTATAGGCATCGGCATTGGCAACTTTATCCCAGTTCACTGTCAGTGTGGTTCCGGAAATGGAACACTTCACATTCTGTACGGCAGCCAGTTTTGCGGCAACCGCATTATATGGGACATTGTATGTATATGCATCACTGTTATTTGCAGAAGTGGAAGCGACAGTGACAATTGACACGGTATAGGTTGTTCCGCTCTTCAATTTATCCTTGGATATTTTTGTTCCGGCATCCGCTGTCTTTACTGTTGTTGATGGATTGGTATTGATCGTTACTTCATAATACTGTGCTCCATTAACTTTATTCCAGGACAGATTCATTCCGTTGCTGTCAAATGAATAATTGAAGTTGCTTACTTTAGTCAGCTTATCGGTCTTGGGAGATGCAGAAGCTGAGGCTGAGGCAGACGCAGAAGCAGAGGCCGATGGAGATGCACTGGCCACACCGCTGCCGCTGTATACATTCTTGGAATTGTCACCGCAGCCGATAATGGAATTGTCAGAGCCGACAGCAATCAGTGTTGTTCCTCTGCCAGCGATATACTTGATATTCGTCCAGCTGTCAGATGTCTTTGCATAAACAGGATTTGTAGATGCAATCTGTACGGTGCCGCTCTTGCTCAGAGCTGCCGCAAAATCATCACCCAGTGCGACCTGAGCAATATTGGTCCATGAAGATGTATTGGATGTACTGCCGGATCCAACGGCATAGCAGTTCACCTTGCCATCCTGTATAATCGCAATCTGATTCGCGCCGATTACAACATCGCTGACTCCTGTCATGCCGGAAACCTGTGCACTGGAAGAGAATGAACCGCTGACATTCAGAGTCCCATCCTTCTTCAGTCCAATCGTAATCTCATTGCCGGCATAAACCTTGGATACGTCTGTCCATTTATCCACGCTGCAGGCAGCAGAACTGCCGGTACATACCACGGTGCCGTCACTCTTCAATCCAACAGAATGATTGGTTCCTGCCGCAACCATGGTGATATTCTTCCAGCCGCTCACATTGCAGGCGTTAGTATTGCCGCTGCATGCGACACTGCCGTTCTTCTTCAGTCCAAGCGCGAAATCTCCGCCGGCACTGACCTGCGTGATATTGGTAAAGTCCGCAATGCTTGGTGCATTGCCATTTGACTTAACACTTCCGTCATCTGATACGTAGAGAGAGAAACTGTCAGACAGGGCAAGACGATTTGTTGAAGTAACTGTATTCTTTACAGTGCTGCCGCCAGCACTGCAGCCTCTCATCACAAGAACCAGTATAATAATAAAAAAAGTCATGAGA
>SABF01000471.1 GCA_009929095.1 Erysipelotrichia bacterium | reverse complement strand
CTGCAGAAATCTATCTGTTACTCCGAAGGCGTATATGCCTTTCCTTCCGCCGCCCTGAATGACCAGTTCTGTTTTTATGTATTTCGATTCTTTTCTGTTTACCGGAGATAGTCTAGCATTGTCTGAATCACTGCTGAAAAGCAAGTTGCAGTTTTATCGACAAATTTGACTAACTGTCTTACGATTAAGAAAGTCCAAAGTATTATTTCGAGTATTATTAAGCAATTATTCACCTGACTTTCACATAGAGACTCTATTATGCGTTATGCATACGAAAGGAGTATGAAAAATATGAGTGAACAGAACAATCAAAATCAAGTGAATCAGAACGTCACACCGGAAACCATCGATGTGCAGTTCAGTGAAGTAAACACAGCACCAACTCAGCCTGCAGCAGGCAATGCAGTTCCGCCAGCTGGCGGAACCGTTCCACCGGTTTACAATCAGACCTCTGCACCTATTCCGCCAAAGGCCGAAAAGAAAAATCATCCGGTACTGACCGTAGTACTAAGTGCCATTGTTTCCATCGGCTGCGGATTTGGCGGCGGCTATCTTGCCGGCTCCAATAGTTCTTCTAAGACAACGGTTGTCTACAGGGAAGCCGCAGCTGAAACACAGACTGCTGATAACGGATCCAGTGTTTCTTCAGCCAAAAATGAAGTGACCATTCAAGAGATCGCTGCCAAGGCTTCGCCGAGTGTGGTTGAAATCGTTACTGAAGTTAAACAAACTACCTATGGAATATTTGGCGGCAGCTATACTTCCGAAGCGGCCGGGTCTGGTGTCATCATCTCCTCTGATGGCTATATCATGACAAATAACCATGTCATCGAAAATGCACTAACGATCAAAGTTACAGGCAATGATGGCACAGAGTATGACGCAAGACTGATCGGAGCAGACTCCAAGAGTGATATTGCTATCATTAAGGTCGATGCAGAGAATCTTCCTGCTGCAGTGATCGGTGACTCCTCAACGATCCAGGTTGGTGATACTGCCGTAGTCATCGGAAATCCGCTTGGAACACTCGGCGGAACCGTAACAGATGGAATCATATCGGCTACTGACCGTAGTACTAAGTGCCATTGTTTCCATCGGCTGCGGATTTGGCGGCGGCTAT
>SABF01000470.1 GCA_009929095.1 Erysipelotrichia bacterium | reverse complement strand
ATATCTCCTTTTTCTGCTGCATCCTCATAGCATGTCATCGCGGCAGCTGCATTCATTTCAATTCCAAGGCCGTATTCATAGCAGACACCCATTCTGCCAAGCGCTTCAGCATCGCCGAGATCAGCGGCTTTTCGATAAAGACGGAAGGCCTGCTTGTAATCTTTCGGCTGACCGATACCATGGTAGTAAGCCTCAGCAATACCGATCAGAGCCTGCGCATCAGTCATGATATTCTTTTGTGTTTCCTTCATATCAAATTGCCTCCTTTCTGACTTAGCCAATATCATACACGAATTCAAGCTGTTGTACAGAATAGCACTCTGGAAATATTTCGGTTAATATAAAAGAGGATATGGGAGTGAGAATTCATGTCAGAACTAACCAAGAACGCGATTGCCCAGTCAATAAAGAAACTGGCATCTGAAAAACCGATTGACAAAATCACAATCAGTGAGATTGCCAAAACAGCTGGGATCAATCGGCAGACATTTTACTATCATTTCACTGATATCTACGATCTGATCCAGTGGATTTACATCAGTGAGGCTGCGAAAGTGATCGGAGCGCATCACACTTATGACACCTGGCAGGAAGGTCTGACAGAAATACTGGTTTATGTGAAGTCTGATCGTGCTTTTGTTATGAGCACCTATCACAGCATCTCCCGTGAAGAACTGGAGCGCTTTCTCTACAGCCGTACAGCCATGCTTGTAAAGGATGTTGTGGACGAACTGGCTAAGGGTAAAAACATCAGTGAAAAAGATCGGGCATTTATCGCTGATTTCTATAAATATGCATTTACCGGACTCGTATTGGACTGGATCTCAAAAGGGATGGAAGAGTCTCCGGAAAAACTGGTAATACGACTTGATAAAGTAATTATGGGCAGTATGCCATCTGCTGTGAACCGATTTGCCTCTTGACAATTCATACATACAGCCGATATTGTCTGAATTTATGACAGATATATCAGAGTGTTCGAAAAATTGACACTATGTTTTTTGTGTGACTTTGAAAAGCGGTCAAATCATTTATGCTGTGATCATAAGGAGGTTTCACTTATGTACTACAGCAGTGGCAATTATGAAGCATTTGCGCATCCCCTGAAGCCGGATGGAAT
>SABF01000104.1 GCA_009929095.1 Erysipelotrichia bacterium | reverse complement strand
GCGCAAGATCGCCCCAGTTCTGCTGCCGGATGCCACTTTCAGCAGTGCATGCATGCAGGAAGAAATCTTCGGACCGATCCTGCCGATACTGACCTATCAGAATCTCGATGATCTTCTGAAAACTTTGAAATCCATGGAGCGGCCGCTGGCATGCTACATATTTGCTGAAGACAGAGAAGTATCCAGCAAAATAGTCAAAGAGCTGCCATTTGGCGGCGGCTGTGTAAACGATACGATGATGCACATTTCCAACAATCACCTGCCATTTGGCGGTGTTGGTAATTCCGGTATGAATGTATATCATGGAAAGTATTCCTTTGATGCCTTTTCCCATAAAAAAGGAGTCATCAACAGCAGTACTTTGATCGATCCTGATCTTCGCTATGCTCCTTATGATGACAAAAAACTCTCAATTCTCAAAAAGCTGATCTGATCAGTGCCGCTTCCAATCAGCCATGCAAAGCAGTTCAGGGCCGTTCTGTGCCTTCCGGACTGCTTTTATGAATGCTTCAGATACAGCCATTGGTGAAACTGCATCAGCCGTATCGATATCAGTCTTCAAAGTGCCATGCAGTCAATTTCATTCAGCAGCACCTGACCAGAATTCGCATGAAATAGCCGCCCTGAGAGCTGTACTGCTGAAGCTTCCCGCATCTTCAGCTGCATCTCATACAAGTCCGGACTCGGACATTGCATCAGGAGGCAGTTCATAACTCCGCAGGCTTCTTAAATAAATATCTGAAATAGAAACGGAACTTCCTGCAGAAATTTGATTGGAAATTGCGATGCGAATTATTTGCATTATCGGGTTTGAGGTTCGCCATATTTTCGTGTATTATTGATTAGGCAATGCACCAGTAATTCAATGGCAGAATGTAACCTTCCCAAGGTTAACACAGGGGTTCGATTCCCCCCTGGTGCTCCAAATATACTTAAAGCCGGACTCTGATACAGATATCCGGTTTTATATTGTTCTTTTTCCCGTCAGGTTGGTCAGCCATTTCTCTTTTGAAACCAGATGATATGAAAATATCATTTTGACCAAGTCTGTCATCTGCCCAATGATATAGATCCAGATATAACTCAGTGAAGTACAGTATGTTACATAGCACACGATCGGAATATTGATCAGCCACATGAATCCGGAATCCATGATCAGCGTGTGTTTCATATCTCCGCCGGATCTCAGCGTGAAATAACATTGCGTCGTGATCATATAGATCCAGTACATCACGCTCTGTGTTCGCAGAAAGTTCTGTGCCATCAGTTTTGTTGTCATCGACACCTGGCTGTACAGAGACGGAACAAGATACGATGCTCCGAACATGGCTGCCCCAAAAACCAATGACAGCATCAGGCTGAATCCAATCAGATGATAGCCATTGCTTCTGGCTTCATCAAGATGATCAGCACCAAGCGGTGTAGAGATAAACACCGTGCTGGCTGCAGCCATTCCGGCAAACAGTGTAAAGAAGATATCAGCCACTGTAGAAGATATGGAATATGCAGACATAACATCGCTGCCGCGGGAACTGTAGAATTTGAACAAAGTTGCCATTCCGCCGGACCATAGTACTTCGTTCAGCATCAGCGGTGCAGCCTTGGCAATCAGTCTTTTAAACAGATCCGCCGGAATCTTGAAAATATCAACAATAGAGGTCTTAAACGCAAATGACACTCTGTGAAGAGCGAATAAACTCAATGCAAATTCAATCACTCTCGCCAGCAGTGTAGCAAGTGCCGCCCCGGCAACTCCCATTCTTGGAAAACCAAGATTGCCGAATATCAGGCACCAGTTCAAAAATGTGTTTGCAATGACTGCAGATATGCCGCACAGCAGCGGTATTTTTGTTTCTCCCACTGATCGCATGGCATTGTAGATACTGGTTGTTATCGCTGTTGGAATAAAAGACCAGGCCGCAATACGGATATACATGATTCCACTTTGTATGACAGTTTCATCTGAAGTAAAGAAGCCAAGAATTGCCCGCGGCCAGATCAGGCCAATCATGCTGAAAAGCACCATAATGAGCATAGACACCAGAAGCATGCTTCTGAATGACTCCTTCATATGATCTTCTTCTCCAGCACCGTAATACTGGGCAATAAATACCGAAGCAGCGGCACACAGACCATTTGCACCAAACAGTGCAACGATATAGTATCGGTTCACTGCCGCAACAGATCCAAGTGCAGCATCTCCCAGAAGTCCAACCATCAGATTATCTACCAGGTTGACCGAACTTGCGATCACCTGCTGAACCATCAGAGGAACTGCCACTGCCAGTACAGACTTCATGAATTTTCTGCTGCATACAAATTTTTGCAATTTAGTTTTCATACAGTTCCTTTCTTAAAATGACTGATAGGCAATATCATATCAATATAATGTACGATTAGCCAGAAGGCATCGTCATCATTTTTCAGCATAACTTTGTTTATAATTACGTGTATGAGTGAAAACAATCAGATTACGGCTGAAGATGCACTGTCCCTGACCGAATGGTTCAGAGAAAACAAAAGAGATCTTCCCTGGCGTGATACGGGCAATCCCTATGATGTCTGGCTCAGCGAAATCATGCTGCAGCAGACAAGAGTAGAGTTTGTGAGAGAACGCTTTGTCCGCTTCAAGCAGGCACTGCCAGATATTGCATCCCTTGCCCAATGTCCGCCAGATCGTCTGATGAAGTTATGGGAAGGCATGGGATATTACAGTCGTGCCCGCAACCTGCAGAAGTGTGCCATACAGGTGATGGAACAGCATGGCGGCCAGCTTCCTGAAGACTGCAGCACACTGAAGAAACTGCCTGGGATCGGCCCGTATACTGCCGGAGCAATCTCAGCAATTGCCTTTCATCATGCTGTTCCGGCTGTGGATGGGAACGTTCTGCGAGTACTTGCAAGAAGATTTGCCGCTGCAGATGATATTCGCCAGGCTGCCGTCAGGATACAGTTTGAATCAGACATTCAGCAATTCTATCAGAACAATGCGGTTCTGATTCAGCAGACCCCTTCCTTCCCGTCTCTTTTTACCCAGGCTCTGATGGAACTCGGCGCACTTGTATGCGTGCCAAATGGCGAACCGCACTGCAGTGTCTGCCCCTGGCAGAACCAGTGTCTTGCCGCTCAGAAACATCTGACTGATTCGATTCCTGTTCGCAGTTCTCTGCAGAAGCGCAGAATTATCGATCGCACACTCCTGATCATCCGTGACGGAAGCCGTTTTCTGCTGCACAAAAGACAGAATAAAGGTCTTCTGGCAAATTTGTATGAATTTTATGGAGTTGATCAGAATCTGACTTCCAGACAGGCTGTCAGAGAATGTGAATCCCTTGGCTTTTCTGTCATGCGGATTCATCGCCTGCCTGACTCAAAGCATATATTCACCCATCTTGAATGGCATATGACTGCATATGAAATACAAGTTGCTGACCTCGAAAACTTCTCAAGCAGGGAGTACTGCCTCGCAGATGTCAATCAGCTGAAAGAACTGGCAATCCCTTCAGCCTTTCATGCATATAAGGATTACTACATGCTGAAATAGAATTATTTCTTGGTCAATGTCTTCAGAAATTTCACAAATTGGTTACCCGTCTTTGG
The DNA here is from genome assembly GCA_009929095.1 of Erysipelotrichia bacterium. GTDB lineage: Bacteria > Bacillota_I > Bacilli_A > Erysipelotrichales > Erysipelotrichaceae > Bulleidia. The sequence goes on along the minus strand of SABF01000104.1, from coordinate 2,349 downwards.
GGATTTCGATGACTGGACAGTGTTCTGAGGCTTCAGCTGCGGATTTTGGTGAACCTGTGTTCTGGCGGCTGGGGCATTTTTCTTTTCCTGGGAGGCTGTCGATGCATGAGCCGCAGAGGCTTTTACCGCCTGATGATGCACTGGCTTACGGCTGTCGGAAGTATTGGAAGATTGCTTTTTCCCCGCAGGAGCAGTCTTTTTAGGCTGACTATGTGCTGAACTCTTCTGACCGGCATTGTTTTTCTGTGCAGCCGGATGATTATGCAGAGACTGATTCTTATGCCCGGTCTGCTGTTTCTGCGGCTGATGATCCGGTTTCTGACTCTGAGCATTCGGTTTCTTCTGCTTTTCAGAATGGCTTTCCTGCTTGGGCTGTTCTTTCTTTTCGCTGATGGAATCAGAGGAAGACTCTGCAAATGCAGTTCCGTTTTCTCTCGTCCAGGCACTGACATTGTCACCGCCACGATGCAGCAAAAACTGAGCTGCGGTATTCAGATCATGAAAGCGATAATTCTTTTCAAATTGAATCTGGCCGTTTTCATCTTCTGAAATAACACCCATTGCCAGCATATCACGCGACAGAGATCGCATGCTCTTCATCTCCTGCGGTCTGTATGCATGCATCGTTGTGCCAGAGAGAATCTCAATCGACTTTGGATTATGATAAAGTGCCTTAGCATTGACAGTCGGTGCTGAAAGCACAATGATGTCATCATCTCTGGTTTCAGCTGTATTGGCATTGCTTTCCACATACGGATAAATCTTGATAATCAGACTTGCAAGTTCATCGCATCTGGTCATAATCTGTTTTGGTGTCCAGCTGTCCTTCTGAAGAATCTCCGTGTTCATGCGAATATGCAGAGTTCTGGAAAGAATCTTCTTCTTGTAGGCAAAGTCCAGATTGCCCATTCGAGTATTGTCATATTCTGCACAGAGCGTCAGATTGCCGATCAGATTTGCATAGAATGTATATTCATCTTCATCCTTGGCATTGGCTGCTTTCTTCCAATAGGCATTGGGATGCTGAGGCATAATGTGCTCAATGTTCAGGTTTGAAGTGTCAACTTCTGCAGTAGCTCCATAGTGCTCAATCCGTTCCAGAATCGGCCGGATGCACATCAGGGAGTAGGCATTGATCTCCCGCAGCTGACTCTTCAGCTGATCATTGGTTGGCATTGCATAGGCCTTGCCGCGGTTGTAGTTGACCAGATACAGCTTGGTGATCTCATATACATCACCCTTCTGCTTACGATAACTGTTCAGAACAGAACGAAGCAGCTGAGGGAAATAGCGATTCAGGGCATTGGTATCGTTGCCAATCAGCAGACGGCGCATCAGATAAGTATCTACCAGAAGGATCAGTTTGCCGAGCGTCTCAGTGCTGATAAGTCCATCATCTTCCATCCGAAACATTTCCATGAGGAATGGTGCCGGCACGTGAGATTCATTGCGGCGGAACTCCTTCAGAACTGCTTCCGTCTCAGGGTGATCTGCCGGTCCGCTGTATATTTCGTTATAGAAACGGCAGTAGCGGAAGATTTCCCGCATCCGCTGTTCTCGGGAATCCTTGGAAGTATTCCAATAATCCTTGAAACCATCATATACATCTCGACGGTTCAGCAGATTGTATGTCTTTGCGGCCAGATAATAGCGAAAGAATTCCTCTAAACGGCGCGACTCTGGAAAGTAAGACTCCAGCGGCTGCCAGTACAGCTTATAGTTGCGTTCCTGAATTTCGTTGGTATCATTCATCAGTACATAGTTGCGGATAAGATCTGCTGAAGTCAGCGGAGCTCCCGTAGAATTGATGGATTCAAAGATCTGCTGCGCATTATCTGTCTCAGAAAGGGGAAAGATCAGCAGATCAATTCGACTCAGCGTATCAAGAATGGAAAGAAGAGAATACTTCTTGGAAAACTCAATAATGCGCTGATAGATGAAATCATAATTGCGATAGACGCTGCTGTCCTTTTCCTTGCGGTCAAGATCTTTGGCTGAGCCATAGACCAGCTTGGCGTATACATCGTCATCAGATACGGTTGGCTTCAGTCTCAGCTTTGCCTGTTCACTGGCATGTCGATTATACAGATAGTAGTCATCGATCATACCGGCTGTATCCTTCTCCCCTTTTTCAAGAGCTGTTGCCTTCAGGGCAAGAAGAAATATGAAGGATGTGGTCAGACGCTGCTGACCATCCAGAATTAGTTTTTCCGGCAACTGACTCTTGGGAATTTTTCCTTCCAATCCTTCTACTGGCCGCGTCTGAAATCGTACTTCACCACCCGCTTCAAGCAACATAACTGCACCAATGGGAAATGATCTGGCAATACTGACAAGCAAGTCCCGTAT
>SABF01000103.1 GCA_009929095.1 Erysipelotrichia bacterium | reverse complement strand
CCTTAGGACTGTATTATTGTATGATTTATAAGATGAAAACAGTCATACAGAGAGTTACAGAAGCATCTGTCACAATAGATGGACAGGTTCATGGGTCCATCGCCGCCGGATTTTTGATACTGGTTGGCATTTCTGATTCTGACACCGAAGAAACGGTTCAGAAAATGGCAGACAAGATATTGAAACTGCGCATCTTCGAGGATGAGCAGGGAAAAATGAATCTGGCCCTGTCAGCAGTGAGCGGAGCGGTGCTGTCTATTTCCCAGTTCACTCTGTACGCTGACTGCCGCAAAGGAAACAGACCCAGCTTCGACAGGGCGGGAAAGCCGGACCATGCCAGGCAGCTGTATCTGTACTTCAACGAGTACCTGAGGAAACTTGGCTTTCATGTTGAAGAGGGAATCTTCGGGGCTGATATGAAGGTTCGATTGCTAAATGATGGTCCGGTTACGATTGTGCTGGATTCTGAAGAACTGTTTCGCGGAAGATAAGGAGGCTGCAAATCATGGGTAATGTCATCTACGGAAGTGAGCTGTCACTGGAACTGCGCGCCGAAATGAAAATAAAGATTGATGCCCTGAAAGAGGCCGGCAGGCGGATTCCCTGCCTTTCGGTGATCCTGGTGGGAGATAATCCTGCTTCCCAGGTATATGTGCGGGGCAAGGAAAAAGCATGTGCTTCGATTGGCCTTGAGTCCCACACCTTTCGTCTGCCGAACGGCACTGTACAGGAAGAACTGGAGGAGCTTATTCAGCAGTGCAATAGCAATCCCGGGATTGATGGCATTCTGGTACAGCTCCCTCTTCCAAAGGGACTGGATTCATCCAGAGCCATTGCACTGATTGATCCGGGCAAGGATGTAGATGGGCTGAATCCCGTCAATATCGGAAGGCTGTATACAAGTGAGCCGGGATTTATTCCATGCACTCCGCTTGGCTGTATGGAACTGCTGAAGAAGATGGAATGCAATCCTTATGGAAAGACAGCAGTTGTTGTGGGCAGATCCAATCTGGTTGGTGCACCGGCTGCCAGACTGCTGCAGAATGCCAATGCGACGGTGACGGTATGCCATTCCAAGACGCCGAATCTTCCGGAAGTATGTGCGCAGGCAGATATTCTGATTGCGGCAATCGGCAGACCGAAGATGATCAATCATACTTATATTAAGGAAGGAGCCTATGTCGTAGATGTGGGCATCAACCGTCAGGAAGACGGAACCCTGTGCGGTGACGTGGATTTTGAGGATGTGAAGAATCATGTGACTGCAATCACTCCGGTTCCCAAGGGAGTTGGACCAATGACAATATGCATGCTTCTATCCAATACAATCAAGGCATACGAGGACAGAGAAAACAATGACTGAAGCGAGTTTATACGGACTGAATGACATCGTTGAGATGAAGAAGGAACATCCGTGTCATAAATCAAAATACTGGCGAATTATCCGCATGGGTGCAGACATTAAGATCAAATGTCAGGGATGCGGTGCAGTGGTGATGTTTCCAAGACATGAATTTGAGCATAAGCTTAAGAAGATTATTGAGAAAGCACCGGAAGATAATACCGGCATGGAAAAAGAAGGACTCTGAGCGTACAATAGGTCCTTGGAAAAGAAAGGAATCAAATATCAATGTCATTAACAGCAGGAATCGTCGGACTGCCGAATGTTGGCAAGTCCACATTGTTCAACGCAATCACCAACAGCCATGTGCTGGCAGAAAATTATCCATTTGCGACGATTGATCCGAATGTCGGCGTGGTTGAAGTGCCGGATGACCGCATGAATCAGTTTGTGGAGATTTTTCATCCGAAGAAAGTCATCAATACAACATTTGAGTTCACGGATATTGCCGGACTGGTCAAAGGCGCATCCAGAGGCGAAGGACTGGGCAATCAGTTTCTTTCCCACATCAGACTGACCGATGCGATCTGTCATGTAGTTCGCTGTTTTGATGATGCGGACATTGAACATGTTGAAGGATCTGTAGATCCGGTCAGAGATATTGAAGAAATCAATCTGGAATTATGCATCGCCGACCTGGATACGATTGTAAATCGACTGGCTAAGGTGGCCCGCAAGGCACAGACCGGAGAAAAAGGTGCCAAGGAAGAAGTGGATGTGCTCCAGAAACTGAAGACTGCACTGGAAGCCGGCACACCGATCCGACTGATTGAGCTCAGTGATAAGGAACAGGCATATATCAGAGATTATTCTCTGCTGACTGCCAAACCGGTTATTTACATTGCTAATATGAGCGATGAGCAGATTGCTGATCCGGAAGCCAACCGCTACTATAAGACTGTCAAAGAGTTCGCGGCCAAAGAGAATTCCGAATGCATTGCGATCTGTGCCAAAATGGAAGAGGAACTGTCCGGTCTGTCAAAAGAGGAAAAAGCATCGTTCCTTGATGATCTTGGCATTAAGGAATCTGGACTGGATCAGATCATTAAAGCTGCGTATCATCTGCTGGGACTCAGAACCTTCTTTACGGTCGGTGAACCGGAGTGCCGAGCATGGACATTTCATGAAGGAATGCTGGCACCGCAGTGTGCAGGCATTATTCATACTGACTTTGAAAAAGGATTTATCAGAGCAGAAATCTACAGCTGTGAGGCTTTATTTGAATATCGTACAGAGGCATCGATCAAGGAACATGGCAAGCTGCGGGTAGAAGGCAAGGATTACGCCATGCAGGATGGTGACGTTGTGTTCTTCCGTTTCAATGTTTAGTGCCTTGAGTTTCATTTTTTCAAGTTTGGATAAACAGGAAAATGCTAAAATATAATCGGCAAACAATAAAGGAGGTAATAAATAATGAAATTGATTATGGCCATTGTATCGAACGATGATGCAGCCAGTGTATCTTCTGCGCTGACCAAGAAGAATTTCTCAGTTACAAGACTGGCTACAACCGGCGGATTTCTGAGAGCAGGCAATACAACAATTATTGTTGGCACTGAAAACGATAAGGTTGATGAGTGCATTGGCATTATCGGTGATGAGTCCAAGCGCCGTACGGAAATTGTTCCTTCCACTGCCAGCTATGATATTGGAAGATATGCATCCTTTCCGGTTGAAGTACAGGTCGGCGGTGCTACCATATTTGTACTGGATGTCGAACAGTTTAAGAAACTTTAAAAAAGAATATGCCGAAAGCCGGGGGTGAATCATATGCCCCTGGTTCTTTTTCTGTAAATTCAAAGACGGGCCTGGCTATGTACTGCACTGTTCCGCTTTGAAAATAAAAGGTCTGATATGATGAAATACACTTGATCACTTGCTGTATACTGTTTCTCATGGAAATCAGAAAAACAGAAGAAAAAGATCTCATGGAAATCATGACGCTTGTACAGCAGGCAAAGGATTATTTCAAGGCAAATAGTATTCCGCAGTGGAACAGTTCCGATGGCTATCCGACGGTCAATCAATTCAGGAGTGATATGGCAGCCGGCGACAGCTATGTGCTTCTGGATGAGTCTGAGCATGTGATTGCGACTGCGTGCATTCTTTCAAGAGCAGATCCTAATTATCGCGTGATTGAAAATGGCGCATGGATGAATGATGATCCCTATCTGACGGTGCATCGTCTGTGTGTCAGAAATGATCTGAAAGGCCATGGGGCAGCAGGGACGGTATTTGCCTATGCTCAGGAACTGGCGAAGAAAAAGGGTATCTGCAATCTTCGTGCAGATACCCATGAAAAGAACTTATCAATGCGTCATGCACTCTCGAAGGCGGGCTTTATTCCCTGCGGCAGAGTATATATGGAAGATGGCGGTCCGAGAATTGGCTATCAGAAACCGTTGGTCTTGAGATAGCCCATCAGATTCTCTTTTCGATTGATAACCTTATCTCCCATGACACCATCCAGTGCAAAGCTGAGTGCTTTGGCTATGCCGGGACCGATATAGCCTACTTCCTGAAGATCCGTCCCCTTTAGGTTCAGCTGATTCAGCTGAATAACATCCTGATCATTGATGATCTGCCGGCGATAGCTGAGCAGATCTTTCTTTTCTATACTCGGATCAATCACTGTGCGGAAATCCGCATACATGGCAAAAGGAGCCTTCAGACTATGCATCAGTTTTCTGACATCACAGCGATCTTTCAAAGGCACATCTGCGTGCTGAATCAGATCCAGTACGGTGGCGGAGAAGAGAGTGCTGACCTTCATGTGTCTGAGACACTGGGCTGCAGTATCGTCACAGCCGCAAATATGCAGCAGAATTGCCAGACGCTCTCCTTCTTCGATTCCGCTGCTGCCGATCATACTGCAGGCCTGATTCCACTGCGCTTCTGATGCCTGTTTCAGTTCCGGCAGAAATACTTCAATAACTGTGCGGTATTTCTTCAGGATAGGGCGGCAGTAATCAGCTTTCAGCATGCGCAGAAATTCCGCGTCAATTCGTTCTGCCGCAATGCAGGATAATGTGTTTTTCTGATTCAGAATTGCCTGTGAGGTATGTTCCTCCAGTGCAAAGCCAAGTTCAGCGGCCATTCTCAATGCCCGCAAGATACGCAGTGCGTCTTCATTAAACCGAAGCTCAGGATCTCCGACAGTGCGTATCAGTCTGTTCTTCAGGTCTTCGCTTCCGCCGTAGTAATCGATGATTCCCTCTTTTGGATTGAAACACATGGCATTGATTGTAAAGTCTCTTCTTGCGCAGTCTTCCTTCAGAGTTCTTGTAAACAGTACTTGATCAGGATGCCGATGATCCTCATAGGCTGTTTCCGTGCGGAAAGTAGTGATCTCGACTGGATGCTGACTGATCATGACAGTAATGGTGCCATGCCGGATTCCGGTAGGGATGATCCTGAAGTTGTGAAAAACAGCGGTCATCTCTGCAGGAGTGGCGTCGGTGGTTAAGTCATAGTCATGCACGGGCAGCTTAAGCAGTGCATTGCGTACAGCTCCTCCCACTACATAAGCACTGTGGCCGTTTTCTTCCAGTATTCTGATAGCAATTTCGGCATATTCCGGCAAAGCAGGCACTATCACGGCAGATTCCTCCGTTTTCTCTTTTCATTATAAAACGCAGAAGCGTACAATAGTGCTATTGTCTCACATGAAAAGGAGAACTCAGCAATGGATGGCAAAGGATTGATGACAAGCGGAAGTATCTACAAAAAGCTGATTCTCTTTACAATTCCCCTGATTCTGGGCAATTTCTTTCAGCTGATGTATAACACGATCGACTCTGTTATAGTTGGAAATTATGTCGGCAGCACTGCCCTGGCTGCGGTTGGAACAAGCACACCGATCATCAATCTGCTGATTGCCTTCTTTCAGGGATTGGCAACCGGTGCAGGTGTGGTGGTGGCCAGATACTATGGCGGCAGAAAGACAGAGGAAGAATCCTCTGCCATTCATACCTTTATTGCCTTCTCTCTGATCTTTGGTCTTGTGCTGAGCGTGCTGGGGGTGCTGATGGCACCGTCTCTTCTCAAATGGATGGGCACACCGGCAGACTGCTATGATCAGGCGGTTATCTATCTGCAGATATATTTTGCCGGCGGCATTTTTGTGACGATTTACAATGCCGGTACCGGTGTGCTGCAGGCGGTTGGTGACTCAAGACATCCGCTGTACTATCTGATTGCGACATCATTGCTGAATGTGGCGGGTGATATATTCTTTGTAAAGAATTTGGGACTTGGCACTGCCGGTGCGGCGATTGCGACAATCATCTGTGAGGGCATCTCAGTAATACTGGTGCTTGGCACGCTGATGCGTTCCAAGCGGGAATACAGGCTGTATCTGAAAAAGCTGAAGATCAACAGCAAAATACTGAAGGAGGTTGTCCGTATCGGTATTCCTTCCGGTATACAGGGCATGGTTGTTTCATTCTCCAATGTCATTGTCATGTCCTACGTCAACTTCTTTGGCAGTGCCGCTACAGCCGGCTTCTCCAGTGCGAATAAGTTTGATAATTTCCTCGGTCTTCCGGTCAACTGCTTTATGC
>SABF01000469.1 GCA_009929095.1 Erysipelotrichia bacterium | reverse complement strand
GCCTGTATGAACCATGTGATGCCAATAACAGCAGTGAAATGGTAATAGCGGCTGAAAACAATCCCATTAATCAATATGAGAGATTTTTCGATATCAGTTTGCTGATTGAACATGGAACCAATGACGAAACCATCAGTATCGCAGGAGATCAAGCATTATATGACCGATTGATTTCGGATGGACATCCAAACGCCGTCTTCTTTAAGGATGATTCTGTGCATCAGATACCAAGTGGATTTGTGCCGACACTTATGAGAACATTTCAAGATTATTTGAAATAATCCTGCATTTCATTGAATCTAATTTCAATGGAATAGGTTTGTATAAACCTGCACTCAATGTCACGGCAATAGTTTTAGATGGTGACATTAAGCTGAAATTTCTGAGATGAATACTTATGGAATAAAACCAGGCACAAATGAAGCCAGCAATAGAACGGAAACGCCGAGTTCTTTTGCCTGATCCATATCTGAGCTGTTTGACATAGCGCTTTAGGACGAATGAGAGTACCATTAAGGCGCGTATTCTAAGGCAGAATTGCTTGTGATTTAGCTGCAGCTGGAATGCGGTATCTATTACGAATTGAAGCTTATTCTGCAGAAAAATATGGAATGAAGGAGATTGATCTATGAAGATTGCAGTTGCCGGTACAGGTTATGTCGGCTTATCCATGGCTGTGCTTTTTGCTGAGAGGCATGAAGTGAAGGCATTGGATATTATTCAGGAAAAAGTTGACGAAATCAATCAGAGAATTTCACCGATTAAAGACGAATATATTGAGAAATACCTGAAGGAAAAAAATCTGAATCTGACAGCAACACTTGATGCTGCAGAAGCATTTCAAGATGCAGAACTGATCATCATAGCTACTCCTACCAACTATGATCCCAAGAAGAACTACTTTGATACTTCCAGCATTGAAACTGTCATTGAAGAGATTATCAAGGTTAACAAAGAGGCGACTGTTGTAATCAAGTCAACAGTACCGGTTGGTTATACTGAAGGAATCAGAGAAAAGTATGGCTCAGATCGCTTTATCTTCAGCCCGGAATTCTTAAGAGAAGGCAAGGCACTGTATGACAACCTGTATCCTTCCAGAATTGTGGTTGGCGACAAGGGTGAAAAG
>SABF01000102.1 GCA_009929095.1 Erysipelotrichia bacterium | reverse complement strand
ACAAAGGACAATGGGAAGCCTGTGCATCTTTGGGAATTGGCTATGGCACAATGATGAAGGAGATTATTCTCCCGCAGGCATTTAAGCGCATTGTTCCGCCCCTTGTATCAGAATTCATCACTCTGATCAAAGACAGTTCTTTAATTTCAAATATTGGTGCTTTAGAACTTCTCTACTCTGCACAAGTGCTGGGCAAGAGATACTACAACTATTTGGATCCATTAATTCTGGCCGGTATCATGTATCTCTGTATGACAGTCATTACGTCATATCTTTCCAAGCGAGTTGAAAGGAGGTTTGCCGTCAATGATTGAAGTAAGACATTTATCAAAAAAATATGGTGAACTTCATGCACTGGAAGACATCAGTCTGACAGTCAATGATGGGGACATCGTCTGTCTCATAGGCCCTTCCGGTTCCGGCAAGAGCACATTATGCCGCTGCATTCATGGCTTGGAAACCCCCGAAAATGGTGAAGTGTTTCTTGATGGAGAATTACTGGATTCAAAGAAAAAGTCCCACTATATACAGCAGAGAAAGAAGATGGGATTTGTCTTTCAGCATTTCAATCTTTTCAACAACAAAACGGTGCTAGAAAACTGTATGCTGGCACAGGTTGCTTCCGGTATTGATAAAGCAGAAGCAGAAGAAACATCAAAGATGTATCTGAATAAAGTCGGTCTGTCAGATAAGTATCATTCGTGGCCGTCACAATTATCCGGCGGGCAGAAACAGAGAGCTGCAATTGCACGTGCCCTCTGCATGAACCCAGAAGTTATGCTGTTTGATGAACCAACATCTGCCCTGGACCCTGAAATGATCAAAGAAGTACTGGAAGTCATGAAAGATCTTGGCAGACAGGGAATGACGATGATTGTTGTAACTCATGAAATGGGTTTCGCCAGAAAAGTTGGCAATCGCGTAGTCTTTCTCGATTCCGGTAAAATCATTGAGGAGAATACTTCTGAAGAATTCTTTGCCAATCCTGAAACAGATCGTGCAAAAGATTTCGTAAGTAAAGTATTCTATGAGTAGATCATGAAAATCCCCAGTTTTAAAACGGAACAATGGATGAATCAATATGAAGGCAGAGCTGTCTATAATATGACAGATACCTGTGTTTCTCCTTTGACCTATCAAGAACTTCTGTCCTTTGATTCTTCACATCTTCTTTCTTCTATGAAACTCGACTATGGCTCCATTACAGGAGATGTCCAATGCAAACAAGAGATTTGCAAGCTTTATCAGACTGGAACCGTTGAAAACATTACTACCGCACATGGATGTCTGCAGGCTAATGAAATGGTCATGGAAACATTGCTGGAGCCAGATGACTGCATTATTGCTTATACTCCATCTTATCAGCAGTTCACAGATTTACCGCGCTCAATTGGCTGTCGTGTCATTGAACTTCCGCTCTATGAAGATGACCAATGGCAGCCAAAAATCGAAGATCTAAAGCAAGCTTTCCAGCATAGGATCAAAATGGTGATTCTGAACAATCCAAACAATCCAACTGGAACGGTATTCTCACCAGAATACGTCACAGCACTTATTTCCCTTGCAAAACAGAACAGCACCTATATTCTCACTGATGAAGTTTACCGTGATCCCTCAATCCCAAGCATTTCCGATCTTTATGACAGAGGCATCTCCACATCCTCTTTATCAAAACTGTTCTCCCTGGCCGGATTGCGTTTTGGATGGGTCAAAGGGCCTCAGGAAGTTATTGACGCAATCAATGTACGCCGCGATTATTCAATTATTTCTACCGGTCCGCTCATAGATACGCTTTCTCTATTTGCGCTGCAGCACCAAGAAGATCTTCTGAAAAGAAGTGATATTCTGCTTAGCAGAAATAAAGAAGTTGTTCGCCGCTGGCTGAACCAGAACCCGCAGTTCAGTTTGGTGATGCCTCAGGCAGGCACTGTCAGCTTTCTGAAATATGAAAGCTCTCTGTCAAGTGAAACTGCTGCAATAGAATTATTACAGCAGAATGGCGTTTTCTATGTGCCCGGCTCTTGTTTTCAATGTGAATCTCATCTTCGCCTGGGACTGACTTCAGCCCCTGAACAGTTTCAAAAGGGATTGGCACTGACTGCCGAGTATTTTCATTAAGCTATTCCATTTTGATCCCAAAAGATTCACCGCTCAATATGACATTTCAGCAGAAAGGATGCAGCAATCGTTCCAAATTCTTTGACGCATGAATTTCCTGTCTATACTTCATTACCAGTTAGTGGCTGCAGAAAGAAGAAGCAATCAAAGATATGCACTGCGACAGCCGAAATTAAAAGAGAAAGCAAGACAGCGATCACGAAAATTCATCGCTGTTTTATTTTTGTGTGAATCATGATCAGCATAAATCTATACAGCGGTTTTCCAAGAAGACCAGTTATGGATTCCGAACAGCCTGGCTGACAATTTTACACATTCGATTGGGCAGTTCCTTATGCTGTCATCTCATCTGCAGCAATCTCCATGTTCGATATAAGCAATTTCCTGAATATCCAGATTCATATTAGTGCAGGATTATCCAAGCGCTTAGCAGCCTGTGATAAAACAATCTGCATGGTCTTTGCACGACCGCTTAGTTTCCATTATTTATTCTCAGCCAGTGCTGCGCTCAGCATTGCAGATCTGCTATCTAGTACTTCGTATTTTCTATCATGATGTTTAGGAAATCTATATAATCTTTCGCATTCAGTATTTTGTCTATTTTTTTATAATCGCACAGCGAATCAATGACTCCGTTATATATCTTCATGAATTCTTCTCTTTCCTTCTTCTCAATCGCCAGCATAAATACTATATGTACTTTACTGTCGTCCCACGCCATTGGTTCGCTGCACACTAAAACTGCTATTGTCGTTTTATATGCATTCATTTCTATAGAGTGCGGAATAGCAAATGCATCAAAATAAGCTGTTGAAGAAAGTTCTTCCCGCTTTAGAACCCCATTTGTATAATGCGAAGGAACCACTCCATATTTAATGAGTTGGTCCGCCAGAAAAGAGATGCATTCACTTTTTTGACTAAACTTGATATTTTTGAAAAACAATTCTTTCCTAAAGCATTGCATCAAAGCATTCGACACACTGCATTTATTCAGTCGATCTTTCTTGATCCTGATTGATTCTTCAATTCTTTGTTTGTCTATTTGTCTCAGGAACGGTGAAATAAAGACTATATCCTGAGATGAAACATGCATTTCATTCGTCGTTATCAGTAAATCATTATTGTGAATATGCGGATTCTTTTCCTGATCATAGACATTGATCTGACATTCAGGATATTGTTCCCCTAAATATTCGATCAGCTTATTATTAATGTTATGGTATTCACTGGCATATACGGTTAAGTTTACTGAATTATTATAATGAGCGTTATTTTCAATCACATATCCGATATGGACTGCAATGAAACTAATCTCATTATCCGGAATATCGATTTCATATTTTTCCCCAATCTCGTTTGCCAATGTGACAGCAACCTCATAGACAAATGGGCATATTATTTTAATGTTGCTTTTAATATCATCACTGATGCCAATTCTGAGTTTGCATCGATTTATCATTGCTACAACATGAACTGCAAAACTTGGAATCCAGTCTTCATAGTTCACATTTAACATGTAGTAGCTAAATACTTTATATACAATATTGTGAATTGATGAAAAGACATCTTCGTTATACATTGTGCTAATCTGAGCTAAATACTCATGTAAAAATCTGGGTTTAAGCACACCCATGAGCAGCATTTTGATATACTCTGTTTCTGTTTCAGTGATAATTATTTTCTCTAGTTTCTCTGTTTTCTCAACCAGTTCAGATACGATCATACTCAGATCATTCAGCTGCCTGCAGTCAAATCCAAAAACATCCTGTTTATCTATAGCATTGCCCATTTTAATTCTTGAGACAACAATTGACAGATTCAATATAAACGATTTGATCTGATAATCATCAATGAAGAGCTTATATTTGTGAACTGTTTCATTCACTATCTTTTTTAAGCCATCCATATCAACTAAAGTTATCAGGTTTGCATGAAGAACGTCACTTCTGTCTATTACAGAATCTGCTTCATTCACAACAATAGAAGAAATCACTGATCTTTTATTATATTCAGATCCATCAATATACAGACGATTGGCATTTGATCTGAGTGTAAGATAGTATTTGTTCAAATAATCATTGATTCTGCCGATCCAGATTACTGCAGATGATGTACTCATGTAGTATTCTTCAGATAAATCATCTATGCTTAGTGCTTTCTTATTAATCAGCAGATCATATAATAGCGTTACAGAACTATGATCAAGTGCAGAATTCTCTTTATCTGTCCAGTTCACCATTCCTGAAGCTTGCTGAGCCAGATAGTATCCTTTTTTATTTGCCTTGATGCACTCAGTGTTTTCTTGGTTTATTTCCTTAATATCTTGTCTGATTGTTCTGGATGATACAGACAAAAAGGCAGCGATTTCTTTTCCAGAAATCTCTACTTTTTCTTTGCTTAAGATTTCCAGGATCTTGATCTGCCTTTTTGTTATCATAAATATTACAAGTTCACTCCATTGGTTAATATAACGTTCTGATACCAATAATAGCTGTCCTTCTTATATCTGGCTCCAGATCCATTTCCGAAATCATCCAGATCCACATATATGAATCCATATCTTTTGCTCATTTCTGCCGATGAATTGCTGACAATATCTATCGGTGCCCACATCAAACATCCAATGAGCGGAACGCCATCACACATTGCTTCTTTCATCTGAGTGAGATGTTCTCTTAAGTATCCAATTCGATATTGATCATGAATCGTCTTATCTGATTCCAATTTATCATGTGCTCCCAGTCCTAATTCCAGAATAAATAATGGCATCTGATATTTATCATACAGAACATTCAGAAAATATCGCAGTCCAACCGGATCAATCTGCCATCCCCAGTCATTTTTTCTTAGATATGGGTTGTCTGTTTCAGGATCTCTCAAATTTTCAATACTTTGATCTGACACGGTTCGGGAAGAATAGTATGACACTCCTATGAAATCAGCTTTCCCCATCATCAGTATATTTTCATCATCTTCCTGATAATCAATACTGATCTCATGTTCAGCAAAGAATCTCTCCATATATTTTGGATATCTGCCCCTGGTTAAGACGTCAAGATAATAATCTTCCAAGTGATTTGCATATAGAGAAGCCATCATATTTTCGGGAGAACATGTTCTTGGATAAGAAATATGCGATGTAACCATTGCACAAATTTGATTTGACGGATCAATTTCATGAGCCAATTTTGTCACTATGCTGGAAGCAAGCAATTCATGATGAAGACCGCGGAACTTTGCCTCCAGTACATTCGGCACACGATCTGAGGGTATCCCAAGATGGTTAAATGATTCCTGCATAATCAAATTGATTTCATTGAACGGAACCCAATAATGAACTTTCCCTTTATATCGTTCAAACAGCACTTTGCAGTATTTAACATATAGATTTATCGTGTCACGCGAATACCAGCCATTGTACTTCATGGATATATTGATTGGCATTTCATAATGAGCCAGCGTTATCATCGGCTCAATATTATTCTGTATCATTTCATCAATCAGCCGATCATAAAATAACAGACCGTTCTCATTCGGAAGCTCTTCATCACCGTCCGGAAATATCCTTGCCCAATTGATTGATGTTCGCAGACATTTGATGCCCAATTCATTAAGCAGGCTTAAGTCCCAGGGGTAGGAATGATAGAAGTCTATTCCATGTCTTCTTGGATAATAATCAGATGTATTATTGATCGCCTGAACAATGTCTGCAGAAGATAATTCAGTATTAATCTTTTTTGTAATATCTCCTTCATGATATGCCAGCAAGTCTGCTGGGCAGATCCCTTTTCCATCTTGATTCCAGGCGCCTTCACTCTGTGAGGCGGTCATTGCACCGCCCCACAAAAAGTGATCATCA